>CAXTOC010000196.1:0-5431 GCA_964245725.1 uncultured Acetobacteraceae bacterium
CGTCGAGGCGGTGCTCACCGCTCTCGCGGCGAAGAACCCGCAGAGCCTGAACTGGCGCAGCTCGATCGTCGACCTGATGAAGCTGCTGGATCTCGACAGCAGCCTGAAGTCGCGCACCGAACTCGCGCACGAGCTGAACTACAGCGGCGACACCGCGGACTCCGCGTCGATGAACGTCTGGTTGCACGGCGAGGTGATGCGGAAGCTCGAGGAGAACGGGGGCACCGTACCGGCCGACCTGAAGGGCTAGTCTTTCGGGCCGAACCGCGGCGCCCTGGGTCCGGGGCGATGCCGGGCGGCGGCATCGCCGATGCGGCATGCGAGCGCCACCTGTCCCGGTGCGCCACCTCGATCGCGCCCACTTCGGGGTGTCCGCTGCCGCGATGCCGTCGCCGCAGCGGTGCGGCGACGGTCAGGCCGGCCCGTCGGACCGCGGGCCGAGCTCCTCCGCCGGGATCGCCTGCGTGATCACGACCGCATAGGCCACCGCCGCGAGGGCGGCGATCGCGGCACCGGCCAGCAGCGCCGCCCTGAACGATCCGGTGGCCTGGCCGATGAAGCCGGTGACCGTCGGCGCCAGGGCGCCGCCGATGTAGCCGCCGAAATTCTGCATCGCCCCCAGGGAGGCGGTGCAGTTGCCCGGTGCCGCGACCGGCGCCATCGCCCAGGCGGCGGCGGTCGAGACGTAGATCAGCAGCACCGAGATCGAGATGCAGCCGATCGCGACGCCGTTGCTGCGCACCTCGGCGGCGAGCACGGTGAACAGCGCGGTGCCCAGCAGTGCGGCCGCCATCGGATATTTGCGGCTCTCGATCGGCGGGACGCCGCGCGCCACCAGCCAGTCCACCAGCCGGCCACCGGCCAGGCTGCCGACGACGCCGAACCCGAACGGGATCGCCGCGACCCAGCCGGTGCGGCCGATGCTCATGTGCCGGTCGTGCTCCAGGTAGCCCGGCAGCCAGGCGTTGTAGATCCAGAGCACGTAGATGCAGCCGAAGAACCCGGCGATCATGCCCCAGCTGGTGCGGTACGCGAACAGCCGCCGCCACTGCCGCCACGTCACCGCCGCACCGGCACCTCCGCCTTCATCCAGATAGGCCCGCTCGGCGGGGAGCAGCGTGCTCTCGGCCGGATCGCGATGCACGCGGTAGAACACCCACGCGAGCAGCAGGCCGGCGAGGCCCATGCAGGCGAACATCCAGCGCCAGCCGAGCTGCAGCATCAGCAGCGTCGCCAGCGGCACCGCGATCGCCGAGCCGAGCGTCGAGGAGCAGTTCCAGAGGCCGGTCGCGGTGCCGCGGCCGCGTATGTTGAACCAGTCCCGGACGATGCGCGCGCTCGCCGGCGATTGCGGCGCCTCGCCCGCGCCCAGCAGCAGCCGGGCCGCGAAGAACTCCCCGTAGCCGAACACCAGGCCGCCGAGCACCTGCGCCACCGACCAGAGCGCCAAGCCGGCCGACAGCACGCGTCGCGCGCCGAGCCGATCCACCAGCGCCCCGGCGGGGAGCTGGGCGAAGGCGTAGGCCCAGAGGAAGGCCGAGAGCAGCACGCCCATGCCGCGCAGGCTGATGTCGAGATCGTGGCGCACCAGCGGGTTGGCCACCGCCAGCGTGGCCCGGTCGACGTAGTTCAGGGCGCCGCTGAGCACCAGCAGCAGCAGCGCCGTCCGCTGCCTGCGCCGCACCCGGGGCGAGAGCATCGGTGCGCCCCGCATCAGATCAACGGCTGCCACAGCCGCGTCACCAGCTCGGCCACGCGCTCGCGCAGCGAACGGCACTGCCAGTCGCGCAGGGCGACAGGCACCGCGCGGTCGATGTGCGCGCGCAGCATGGCCTCGATCGCCGACGCGGCGCGCGCGCCGAGCACGACCGCGTCGATCTCGTTGTTGAAGTAGACCGACCGGCGGTCGAAGTTCGAGGAGCCGACCGCGCTCCAGACGCCGTCGATGGTCGCGACCTTGGCGTGCAGCATGGCGCGATGCACCTCGTGGATCCGCACCCCGGCGCGCAGCAGCCGGCCGTAGGTCGCGCGCGCCGCATGCACCGCCGAGGGCACGTCGCTGTAGCCGGCGAGCAGCAGGTCGACCGCGACGCCGCGACCCGCCGCATCCGCGAGCAGGCCCTGTTCCTTCGCGGTCGGCGTGAAGTAGCCCGTCGCGAGCAGGATGCGCCGACTAGCGCCCGCGATCGCGGCGCTGATCGCCGTGTTGAAAAGCGGCCGCCTCTCGCGCGGCGCGCTGCCGTCGATGCGCAGCATCTCGCCATCCTCGGGATGCGGCTCTGACGCGCCCGGTCCCACGCCGCAGCGCATCGGCGCGGGATCGCCCCCCTGGCCGCGCCAGGTGTGCAGGAACAGCTTCTGGATCTCCGTGACCGGGAGGCCCTCGATGCGCACCGCGCAGTCGATCCAGAAGGCGTGCTGCGGGTCCGTGCCGCGGCCGACGCTCTCGGGCGTCTCGTACACCTTCGACAGGTTCACCCCGCCGAGGATGCCGACCGCGCCGTCCACCACGGCCAGCTTGCGGTGGTCGCGGTCGTTGACGCTGATGTTGAAATACTGCCGCAGCGGGTTCACCGAGTGGTATTCGAGCACCCGTACCCCGGCCGCCTGCAGCCGTTCGAACTGCGCGTCCGGCGTGTCGACCGAGCCGACCGCGTCCCAGATCACCGCGACCTCGATCCCTGCTCGCGCCTTGCCCTCCAGCAGGTCGAACAGCGAGCGCCCGTCGAGCGTGACGTCGTCGAGGGTGTAGTACTCGAGGTGGACATGGTCCGACGCCGCCTCGATCGCGTCCAGGATCGCGCGGATCGCGTCGGCACCGCTCGGCAGCAGCGTGACCAGGCCGCCGATCAGGGGGCAGTCGGAGACCGGACCGTGCAGGCGGGCATGACGCGCGAGCTCGTGGTCAGACAATGATGTATCGCTCCGGCTCGCGCCCTTTTGCCCGCGCCCGCCTGAGGGTAAGGAGGAGCATGAGCGCGCTGTTCGTCACCAGGCTCGACCGGTATGTGCTGCGACAGCTGCTGGCGGCGCTGCTCGCCAGCACGGCCGGGCTGGCCGCGCTGATCTGGCTGACCCAGTCGCTGCGCTTCGTCGCCATGGTGGTCGATCGCGGCCTGTCCCTGCGCGTGTTCCTGCAGCTCACCGGCCTGCTGATCCCTTCCTTCGTCGCCGTCATCCTGCCCATCACCACCTTCGTGGTCATACAGTTCATCTACCAGCGCCTGTCCGGCGACCGTGAGCTGACGGTGATGCGCGCGGCCGGCCTGTCGCCCTCCTCGGTGGCCCGTCCGGCCCTGGCCTGTGCCGCGATCTCGGTGCTGCTCTCCTACGTGCTCAACCTGGCTGTCGTGCCCACGAGCTACCACGCGTTCCGCGAGTACGAGTTCGAGATCCGCAACAAGATGGCGGCCTTCCTGCTGCAGGAGGGCGTGTTCACGCCGGTCTCCGACAACCTCACCGTCTATGTCCGCTCGCGCGACCAGGACGGCCTGCTGCACGGCATCCTGGTCGAGGACGACCGTCAGAAGAACGTCCGCGCCACCATCCTCGCCGAGCGCGGCGCGCTGGTGGCGACCGACGGGCCGCCGCACGTGCTGCTGTTCAACGGCTCGCGCGAGGAGATCGACCGCAGCACCGGCCGGCTCAACGTGCTCACCTTCGCGCGCAACAGCATCGACCTGAGCCCGTCGAACAAGGACGAGCAGCGCTTCCGCGACTCCGCCGAGATGTCGATGGGCGAGCTGCTCGACCCGGACCCGCGCACCGTGGCGGCGCGCGACCGCGGCAAGCTGCTGGTCGAGGCGCATCGCCGGCTGACCGCGCCGCTGACCGCGTTCTCGTTCGCCATGGTGGCGCTGGTGTGCGTGCTGACCGGCGCGTTCAGCCGGCACGGCAGCGCGATCCGGCCGCTGGTGGCGGTGCTGGTGGTGGTCGGGCTGCTCGCCACCGGCCTCGTGATCCAGAACGTCGCGGCCCGCCGGCCGGTCCTGATCCCGCTGATCTGGCTGGAGGCGATCCTGCCCGGCGTGGTCTGCGCCGCCATGCTGTTCGTCCCGCAATGGCAGCAGCGCGATCCGCGCGGCGCCCGCCCTGCCGTGCGGTCCCGGCACTCCTCCTCGGTGGCGTAGCGTATGCCGCGGCGGATGCGGGTGGCCCTGCGCCGCGGGCGGTCGCGTCGCCACCTCGGGCGTCGCGGCTAGCGCGATGCCGGTCGCCGTCACCCTCTCGCTCTACCTGGCGCGTCAGTTCAGCCTCGCGGTGCTGGCGATGATCGCCGCCCTGACCGGGCTGGTGTCGCTGTTCGACTTCATCGACCTGCTGCGCCGCGCCGCCACCCGTCCGGATGTCGGTGCGACGCTGGCGCTGCAGATCGCGGCCCTGCGCCTGCCCTACGCATGCATCGAGATCCTGCCGTTCGCGGTGCTGCTGGGCGGCATCGTCTGCTTCTGGCGGCTGACCCGCTCCTCGGAGCTGATCGTCGCGCGCGCGGCCGGGATCTCGGCGTGGCAGTTCCTCGCGGCCCCGCTGGCCTGCGCGCTGCTGATCGGCGGGCTCGCGACCACGGTACTGAGCCCGCTCTCCTCGGTGATGTACGCCGAGGCGGAGTCGCTCGACAACGTCTACCTGCGCAGCGGCAGCGGCGGCACGCTGGACCTCGCGGGCGGCCAGCTGTGGCTGCGCCAGGCCGACCGCCAGCTGGTACCGGACGGGGTGACGATGCTGCACGCGCGGCAGGTGCGGATGCTGCACGACACGCTCGACCTGTCCGGGGTCAGCGTGTTCCGCCTCGACGGCTCGGATCACCTGCTGCTGCGCATCGAGGCGCCGTCGGCCCGGCTCGGCCGCAGGCAGTGGCGGCTGCGCGACGCGCACACCGTCAGGCCGGACCACCTGCCGGTCGCGGTGGGCGACATGAGCCTGCCCACCGACCTGACCGTGCACCGGGTGCAGGAGAGCTTCGCCTCGCCGGATACGCTCTCGGTCTGGACCCTGCCCGGCTTCATCCGGCTGCTGGAGCGCTCGGGCTTCTCGGCGATCCGCCACCAGCTGCACTTCCAGACCCTGCTGGCGCTGCCGCTGCTGGCCGGCACGATGGCGCTGGTCTCCGCCGGCTTCTCGATGCGCCCGGCGCGCCGCGGCGGGGTCGCGCGGATGATCGGCAGCGGCGTGCTCGCCGGCTTCTCCCTGTTCACCGTCTCCAAGATCGCCGAGCAGTTCGGACAGTCCGGCGCACTCCCTCCGGTGATGGCGGCCTGGGCGCCGACCGGTGCTGGGCTGCTGCTCGCCATCACGCTGCTGCTTCACCTGGAGGATGGCTGATGCGCGGCCGCCTGTTCCGAGCTGATCCGGGGCGCGGCACCACGCCCGCCCGCGGCGCGATCCGGCGCGTGCGATGACGATCGGCCAGCACGACGTTGGACGCGTCGGC
>CAXTOC010000197.1:0-5408 GCA_964245725.1 uncultured Acetobacteraceae bacterium
GCCACGCGCCGATCAAGCTCGGCGCGGGCCGCGCCACGTCGCAGCCGCTGCTGCCCGGGATCGGTGCGGTGGTCGCGGTCGCCTCCGGCAAGGGCGGGGTCGGCAAGTCCACCACCGCGGTCAACCTCGCGATCGGACTGCAGCGCCTCGGGCTGTCGGTCGGGCTGCTCGACGCCGACATCCACGGCCCGAGCCTGCCACGCATGCTCGGCGTGCAGCGCCAGCCGGTGCTGCGCGATGGCCTGATGCAGCCGATCGTGGCGTGGGGCCTGAGCACGATGTCGATCGGCTTCCTGGTCGAGGAGCGCACGGCGATGATCTGGCGCGGCCCGATGGTGATGGGCGCACTCGGCCAGCTGCTGGGCGAGGTGGCGTGGGGCGAACTGGACCTGCTGGTGGTCGACATGCCGCCGGGCACCGGCGACGCGCAGCTCACGCTGGCGCAGAAGGTGAAGCTGGCGGGCGCGGTGATCGTCTCCACCCCGCAGGACATCGCCCTGCTCGACGCGCGACGCGGGGTGGCGATGTTCGAGAAGACCGGCGTGCCGGTGCTGGGCCTGGTCGAGAACATGTCGTTCTTCTGCTGCCCGAACTGCGGCCACCGCAGCGACCTGTTCGGTCACGGCGGCGCGCGTCGCGAGGCCGACGCGCTCGGCGTGCCGTTCCTGGGCGAGATCCCGCTGCTGCTCGACATACGCAGCAGCGCCGACGCCGGCACCCCGATCATGGCGCACGCACCCGGTAGCGAGGCCGGGCTCGCCTACGGCCGTCTCGCCGAGCGGGTCGCGGCCTCGCCCGGACTCGGCAGGCTGCTCAGTGCGCGGCGCAGTCGGTCCGCCCGCTCCCCACGCAGTCCTGGTAGTTGATCATCGCCTTGACGTGGGGGAAGGCGTAGAGGCCGCCCGCCATCAGCCCGAGCAGCAGCGCCAGCACGATGAACGGCGTGAAGTCGGGCAGCTTGCGCGGCGGCCGCTCTCCGGTCACGGCGATGCCAGCACCGCCATCATCTCGTCCCACTCGCGCCGGCTCAGCCCGCTCGCCTTCTGCTCGACGCGCTCGCCCGCCAGCATCCGGCGCAGTGCGGCCAGCATCGAGGCGGAGAAGCTGAACGCGCCGAGCCGGTACTCCTCGAACGCCGCGCAGGCTTGCGGCACCCAGGCGCGCACCGTCCCCAGCATCGCCTCCGCGTAGACGCGGATCTCGTACTGGGCGTGCGGATCGAGGCGCAGGGCGAGGAAGTTCAGCAGGTTGTGCAGGTCGGCCTTCCAGTACCACTGGGTGTAGGTGTTGAGCGTCAGGTTCATCCGCGCCAGCTCGCGCGCCAGCCCGTAGCCCGGAGCCTGCGGATCGTCCTGCTCGCCGAGCATCAGCGCGTAGTGCTCGTGGCAGCGCGTGGCGTCCTCGCGCAGCAGATCGAGCACCGCGCCCGCCGCGTCGCCGGAGAGCACGTCGCCGCGTCCCTGCCGGTTGCTCTGGCTCTGCGACGCGAGCTGCGCCGGCTCCGGGATGTAGAACTCGCGGTCGAGGATCGAGTAGCGCGCGGAATACTCGTTGATGCTCGCCATGCGGTGCCGGATCCACTGCCGGGCGACGAAGATCGGCAGCTTCACGTGGTACTTGATCTCGCACATCTCGAACGGGGTGGAGTGGCGGTGCCGCATCAGGTAGCGGATCAGGCCCTGGTCCTCGCTCACCTTGCGGGTGCCGCGGCCGTACGAGACCCTCGCCGCCTGCACGATGGCGGCGTCGTCGCCCATGTAGTCGACCACCCGGACGAAGCCGTGGTCCAGCACCGGCAGCGGGGCGTGCAGCAGCGCCTCCAGCGCCGGCACGGTGGCGCGCCGGGTCCGGCTGGCGTGGTCGTCGAGGGCTTGCAGCTCGGCCTGCTGCTCCGGGCTCAGGATCATGCGCCCCATGTAGCATCAGCGGAGCGGGCCCTTCCATAGGGCTCGGATACCGACTATATCCGGTGCGTCGCGCCACCCGGCACGACTATGGCGATAAACGGTGCGTGGAATAATCGTTGTGGACCCGGGGGCAGTGCCCGGCGCCTCCACCATCCTCCGGATCCCTGCGCGAGAGGGACCGACCATGGGGGCGAAACAGGTTCGACACGCGTGGTAAAGACGAATCTTTTGCCCGGCATTGTACCGCCGTTATCGGGCTAAAACACAGGTGCCAACGATAATTTCGAGGCGCTCGCTGTCGCTGCGTAAGTGACAAGCGCGGTTCGGGGGGGCACCGGGCAACAGAAGCCCCCCCACTCGTACCCTCGGGGCGTGGACGACGGGAGACAGGCCGATGCGCGATGAAACCGACGGTGACGGCCTCGCCGAAGAGGCCGGCGCGCTGCCGCCGAGCCTGCTGCCGTACGAGGGCTGGATCGAGCAGGCCTATCGCGAGGTGATGGTCCGCGCACTCGGCTTCGCCCAGGCGCAGGGGCTGCCGGGCGCGCATCATTTCTACATCACCTTCCGCACCACCGGACCCGGCGTGCAGATCCCGACCCGCCTGCTGGCGCAGTACCCGCAGGAGATGACCATCGTCCTGCAGCACCAGTATTGGGACCTCAAGGTCGATGCCGCCGCCGGGACGATGAGCGTCGGGCTGTCGTTCGGCAGCGTGCCCTCGACGCTGGTGATCCCGTTCAGCGCGATCACCGGGTTCGCCGACCCGCAGGTGCGCCTGGTGCTGCGCTTCACCCTGCCGGAGCTCGACGAGGCGCCGGTCGAGGCGAGCCGTCCCGCCGCTGTGCTGGCGCCACCGGCGCCCCAGCCGGTGGCGCCGGCGGAAGCCCCGTCGGACGCCGACGAGGCGGACGAGGCCCGGCAGGTTGTCAGCCTGGACGCCTTCCGGCGCCGCGGTCCCACCCCGAGCTGACCACCGACCGCGACAGGACATGGACATGAACGTGTCGCCAACGCGGCCGCAGCCGGCCGCCGGCTCGCGCGGCGGCTTCGCCTACACGCCGATGTTCCCGCTCGGGGCGGACGCCACGCCGTGGCGCAGGCTCGAGATCGAGGGCGTCTCCACCCTGCAGTGCGACGGCAGGACGGTGCTGCGTATCCAGCCCGACGCGCTGAGCGCGCTCGCCGCCGCCGCCTTCCGCGACGTCAGCCACCTGCTGCGCCCGGGACACCTGGCGCAGCTGCGCCGCATCCTCGACGACCCGGAGGCGTCCGACAACGACCGCTTCGTCGCACTCGACCTGCTGAAGAACGCGGCCATCGCCGCCGGCGGCGTGCTGCCGATGTGCCAGGACACCGGCACCGCCATCGTGTTCGGCAAGAAGGGGCAGCGCGTCTGGGTCGAGGGCGACGAGGAGGAGGCGCTGTCGCACGGGGTGCACCGCACCTACACCGAGACCAACCTGCGCTACTCGCAGATGGCGCCGCTGACCATGTTCGACGAGGTCAACACCGGCAACAACCTGCCGGTGCAGTTCGACATCGCGGCCGCGCCGGGCGAGCATCACGCCGACGAGCTGCAGCTGATGTTCATCGCCAAGGGCGGCGGCTCGGCCAACAAGACCTTCCTGTTCCAGGAGACCCGCGCGCTGCTGGCCTCGCGCGAGAAGCTGCTGGACTGGCTCGGCACCCGCATCCGCACGCTCGGCACCTCGGCCTGCCCGCCCTACCACCTGGCGATCGTGATCGGCGGCACCTCGGCGGAGCTCACCCTGAAGACGGTCAAGCTCGCCTCGACGCGCTGGCTCGACGGGCTGCCCACCGAGGGCAGCAAGTCTGGCCACGCCTTTCGCGACATCGCACTGGAGCAGGAGGTGCACGCGCTGACCGGCTCGCTCGGCATCGGCGCGCAGTTCGGCGGCAAGTATTTCTGCCACGACGTGCGGGTGGTGCGGCTTCCGCGGCACGGCGCCAGCCTGCCGGTGGGCATCGGCGTCTCCTGCTCCGCCGACCGCCAGATCAGGGCCAAGGTGACCCCCGACGGCATCTTCCTCGAGCAGCTCGAGGCCGACCCGGCGCGCTTCCTGCCCGAGGCGACCGACGCCGTCCTCGGCGGCGACGTGGTCGAGATCGACCTCAACCGGCCGATGCCCGAGATCCGCGCGCTGCTGTCGCGCCATCCGGTGAAGACCCGGCTGTCGCTGACCGGCACCGTGGTGGTGGCGCGCGACATCGCGCACGCCATGTTCAAGCAGCGGCTGGATCGGGGCCAGGGGCTGCCCGACTACCTCAAGGACCACCCGGTGTACTACGCAGGTCCCGCCAAGACCCCCGAGGGCATGGCCACCGGCTCGTTCGGCCCCACCACCGCCGGCCGCATGGACAGCTACGTCGCCGCCCTCCAGCAGGCCGGTGGCTCGTTGGTGATGCTGGCCAAGGGCAACCGGTCGCGCGCGGTGCGCGACGCCTGCCAGGCTCATGGCGGCTTCTATCTCGGCTCGGTCGGCGGTGCGGCGGCGCGCCTGGCGCAGGACTGCATACGACGCGTCGAGGTGCTCGAATATCCGGAGCTCGGCATGGAGGCGGTGTGGCGGATCGAGGTGGAACGGTTCCCGGCCTTCATCGTCATCGACGACAAGGGCCACGATTTCTACGACGGCCTGACCTGAGATGCGCTTCACCGTCGACCGGCTCGACCACGTCGTCATCACGTGCCGCGACCTCGAGGTGACGTCGTCCTGGTATCAGCGCGTGCTCGGCATGGAGCGCGAGGAGTACGGCCGCAACCGGCGCACCGCGCTGCGCTTCGGCGGCCAGAAGATCAACCTGCGGCCCTACGGCGCCGAGGGCTGGAGCACCGCCGACGACGCGCTGCCAGGGTGCCAGGACCTTTGCTTCGTCACCGCCGTGCAGGCCGAGGACATCGTCGAGCATCTCGAGCAGTGCGGTGTGGCGGTGATCGACGGTCCCACCGCCCGGATCGGCGCGCTGGGCCCGACCAGCTCGGTGTACTGTCACGACCCGGACGGCAACCTGATCGAGCTCGCCAGCTACGCGGGCTGAACCGGAGCGCTGCGCCGGGCAGCGAGGCGGCGGGCCTCGGCCCGGCGCCATTGCCAGCGTGAATACCTCTGTTCTACGTTGTCTGACAGGGCTGCGTGAGTTGCACGCGTCCGCGCCGTCCAATAGGCGGCGCCCACGTCATCGCCGCGGCCGGGATCCATGCCTTGACCCTCTCACAAGATGCGTCGCGCCTGGATCCGCGCGCGCTCGTCACGATCGCCCTGCTCTGCAGCACCGTGTTCTGCGCGAGCCTGGCCACGCCGGCGCGAGCACAGGCACCCGTGCCGCCGGCACCCGCACCTGCCGCGGCTCCGGCTGCCCGGCCGCCGGTGCAGTCGCTGACCATCACTCCCAACCCGCAGCAATCGCCGCGGCTCGAGCTGCAGCCGCAGTTCAACGCGCTGCCCGAGGCACTGCGCAACCCGACCAAACAGCAGG
>CAXTOC010000198.1:0-5389 GCA_964245725.1 uncultured Acetobacteraceae bacterium
GGGCAGCCGTGACATCACTCTCAGCGAGAAGGACACGCATTTTACCACCCATCCGACTTCTTGAGTGATTTTTACCACCTTAGATTGTGCTCTGTCGACTACTTTCTAGAATAAGTTAGTCTCAAAAAATGAATATACCCTTTGTTAGCATTTGCCGGCTCTAATGCGGGGAGGCGATCCTGGATTTGGCACGAGGACATCCCCTTGACCGCAACGGCCACGCTCTCCGACCGTCTCGAAAGGCTGCGTGCGTCTCTCTCCGAGCAACCCGCCTGCGTCCTGGCCGGACAGGTCTCCGGAATAAGCGGCCTGGCGGTCGAGATCCGCGGGCTTGATCGTCACGTCTCGGTCGGTGACCGGATCGTGCTGCGTGGTCGCGATGCCAACACCGTGCCGGCGGAGATCGTGGGCTTCCGCAACAACGCCGCCCAGGCGATGGCCTACGCGTCGCTCGACGGGGTCGGCCCGGGAGGCAGCGCCACCTTCGCCGTCGGCGCCGCCAGCCTGCCCGGTCGGCTCGCGCCGACCGATGGATGGCTCGGCCGCGTGCGGGATCCGCTCGGACGGCCGATGGACGGCAAGGGTCGCCTGCCGGTCGGCCCGGTGGCGCGCCCGGTGCGTGCCGGACCTCCCGAGGCGACGCTGCGCGCCAGACTGGGGCCGCGAATCGACCTCGGGGTCGAGGTGATGAACCTGTTCACCACCTGCCGTACCGGCCAGCGTCTCGGCCTCTTCGCAGGCTCCGGGGTCGGCAAGTCGACGCTGCTCTCGATGCTCGCCCGGCACACCAAGTGCGACGTCGCGGTCATCTCGCTGGTCGGCGAACGCGGCCGGGAAGTGCGCGAGTTCATCGAGGACGATCTCGGCGAGGAGGGCCTCGCCCGCTCCGTGGTCATCGTCGCCACCTCGGACACGCCTCCGCTGATGCGTCGCGAGGCGGCCTATTCGGCGATGACCGTGGCCGAGCATTTCCGCGATCAGGGCAAGTCGGTGCTGCTGCTGATGGACAGCGTGACGCGCTTCTGCCTGGCGCTGCGCGAGATCGGCCTGTCGAGCGGCGAGCCGCCGGCGACGCGCGGCTATCCGCCGAGCGTATTCGCCGAACTGCCTCGTCTGCTCGAGCGTGCCGGCCCCGGACCGGTGCTCGAGGACGGCACCGCCGGCCACATCACCGCGCTGTTCACCGTGCTCGTCGAGGGTGACGACCACAACGAGCCGGTCGCGGACGCCGTGCGCGGCATCCTCGACGGTCACGTCGTCATGGACCGCAAGATCGCCGAGAGCGGCCGCTACCCTGCGGTCGACGTGCTGCGCTCGCTGTCGCGTTCGGTGCCAGGCTGCAACGCCGCCGGCGAGAACGTGCTGACTCGCAAGGCGCGCCAGGTACTGGCGCTGCACGCGGACATGGCCGACATGGTCAGGCTGGGCGCCTACCGCGCGGGCAGCGATCCGGCGGTCGACGAGGCGGTGCTGCTGGCGCCGCGCCTCGAGGAGATGCTGCGGCAGGGCCGCGACGACAGGATGGAGCTGGAGGAAGCGTTCGATCGCCTGGCGCGAGCGCTCGATCCGACGATGCCCCGATGAGCGGCGACACGCTGGCCACCTTGCTGCGCGTCAGGCGGAACAACCTGGACGAAGCGCAGCGTGCCGTGGCGGATGCGCTACGTCTGCAGCAGCAGGCGCAGGCGAGACGCGAGTCGGAGCAGACGCGGTACGCCGAGGAGACCGTCGCGGCGCTCGATCTTGCCTGCGGCGACGAGGCCGTGGACGCCTTCGCGCGGTGGCTGCCGGTAGGCCGCAAGGCGATCGAGGCGGCGTGCCTCGCCGAACAGGAAGCCTGCGGCGAGGTCGACCGTAGCCGGGTCGTGCTGGGCCTGGCACGTGCGGCGCATCGCGCCGTCGAGCTGCTGATGGAGAAACGGAACGAGGAGGAACGTCTGCTCCACGAGCGCAAGGCGCAGCAGGAGATGGACGATCTCGGCGGCCGCGCGCGCTCAGCGTGAGTAGTAGCCGTCGCGACGACGCCGCCTGCCGCGAAACATCCCCCATGCTCCCCGTCCGACCATGCGACCGGCAGGACCGACCACGGTCGCGGCGACGGCGGAGATCGCGAAGGCGTTGCGCATCGCCAAGAGATCGCGATCGCGCCGCATCCGCGCCTCGATCTCCACCGCGCCGGCGGCCCTGCGACGTCCCAGCAGGGCGAAGATCGCCATGAACAGGATGTCGACGCCGAGCACGATCAGCGAGGCCCAGACCCTGCCCGTGTGCCACGGACCATAGCAGATCACCCAGAGCAGCACGTGCGCCGAGATCAGGGTGAACAGCCCGAACAGGGCCGCGACGACGAGGAACGCCACCCGCACGGCGTAACGCAGCGCCAGCCGCTGCAGCCGCTGCACCTCGGCAGAAGCGGCGTCCCTGCCGTGGTCGACGAGCTTCAAGGTCCTGACCGCCTAGCGCGAGATGCGGCCGAGCAGGTAGCCGACCGCCGTCGATATGGCGATCGCGATGAGGGGCTTGCCGCGAACCTTCTCGGACACGTTGGCGACCTGCGTGTTGGTCAGGTCGCGGGCGCTGCTCACCGCGGTCTCGGCCTTGCCGGCGGCATCGGCGAGTGCCGGCGTCACGCGCTCGTTCAGAAGCTGCTCGACCATCGCGCGTAGGGACTGCAGCTGTTCCTGAGTATCCTGGGCCACGTCCTTCGCCTTGTCGGAAACAGCCATGATTCCCCCCTGCCCGTCATCGAGCGAGCAACGCGGTGCTACCGCACGAGTTGCAGAGCGGCCATGAGCCCGCCCGGCGGCTCGCCGCGACTCGTGCTGGAGGGGCTGGGGCCGTCCGGTCGTTCCGACTTTGCGTCCGGGCGGACAGGCCTCTCCTTTGCCCTCGCCGCCGGGGAGCGCGTGGCGCTGCTGACGCAGAGCCCAGCCGAGGCGTCGTCGCTGGTCGACCGGCTGGCGGGCCACGGCGCGCCGGGAGCAGGAAGGGTGCTGCTCGACGGCCGCGACATCACGGCGCTGCCGCCGGCGCGGCGCCGGATCGGGGTGATCTCGCGCCGCGATCCGCTGTTCGGACACCTGACCGTCTGGGGCAACGTCGCGTTCCCGCTGGCGGTGTCGCGCGTGGGCGAGCCCGAGCGGGCGCATCGGGTGCGCCAGGCCCTCGCCCTGACCGGGCTCGACGCGCAGGCAGACCGGAGGGCGGCCTCGCTCGGCGATGCCGAGGCGATACGGGCCGCCCTGGCTCGCATCCTGGTGTCGGATCCCGCGGTGGTGCTGCTGGACGATCCGCTCGGCGCGCTCGATCCGGCGCCGCGGCGCGCGATGCATCAGCTGCTGCGTCGTCTGGCGCGGGCGCGTGGCCTGACCCTGCTGCTCGTCACCCGCGACCGCGAGGAGGCGCTGATGATGGGCGAGCGGATCGGGATCCTCGAAGGATGGTCGCTCCGTCAGCTCGGCACCGCCGCCGAGCTGCTGGATCGTCCGGCGGACGAGATCGTGGCCAGCGGCTTCGGCGAGGCGAACAGCCTCGTCGGCAGGGTCGAGTGGGTGGAGGACGACGTGGCACGGGTGCGGCTGAGCGCAGGCCCGAGCGTGGACGCGATGAGCGCAGGCGACCTGGCGCCGGGTGCGATGTGCGTGGTGTGCGTGCGGCCCGAGCGGGTGGCGATCGCCTTCGCCCGCGAAGGCGGCGACGCGCTGCGCGCGGACATGCTTGATGTCGGGACGCTCTGCGGCACCCTGACCGACATGGTGCATCTGGGAGACCATCTGCGCCTGCGTTTCCGGCTGGACGGCGGCGGGGAGCTCATGGTGCGGCGTCCGGCCTCGCAGCCGACCTCCGGCCTGCGTCCGGATCGCGCCGCCCTGCTCGCCTGGCAGGCGGCGCACGCGGTGGCGTTCCCTCAGGACGCCTGACGCGCGTGGCCGATGCGTCCGGGCTGTTTCAGCGTGTGACAGAGTGCGCTAGAGAGAACGCCCGACGGTGGCGTTTGCCTGCGGGGCCGCAACCAGGCGGTGCGGCCTCCATGTGGCTCTGGAGAGAAAGTTCCTGTCCCTGGGCCGCAGCCTCACGTCCGCACGATGAACGCCATCCGGTCCGTGGTCGCCCGTACCGTCTGGCTGACCTTGTGGCTCGGCTGGCCGACCGCCGCGGTCGCACAGGATGCGGGGGCCGGCGCCGCGCGGCCCGCCACCGAGGCTCATCCGGCGAAGCCGTCGGCATCGCGCCTCCCGACGCCGGAGCTGTCGGTCGCCTCGCTCGGAGGCGGCCTGCAGGAGACCCAGCAGACCATCCTGTTCGCGCCGTTCAGCCAGCAGAGCGGGGTGCGGCTGCGGCTGCAGAGCTGGGACGGGGCACTGGCCACCCTGCAGAAGCGGGCGCAGGACCGACATCCGGATGCCGCCGCCAGGACCGGCAGCGACGACCCGGCCCTGCTACTGATGGAAGAGGCGCCGCTGCGGGTGGCCTGCCGGGAAGGTCTGCTGCTGCCCGGGCCGCTCACCCTCGATCCTGCCGACCAGGCCCCGGACAGCCCGGGCCAGGGCTGCGGGGTCGATGGCTGGCCGATGAACTTGGTGCTCGCCTGGGACAGAAGCCGGGTCGGGATGGCCCCGACCTGGTCGGATTTCTGGGATGTGGCGCGACGTCCCGGCAAGCGCGGCCTGCGTCGCGGCCCGCGCAGCACGCTCGAGATCGCGCTGATGGCCGACGGGGTCGCGCCCGCCGATGTCTACCGGACGCTCTCCAGCAATGACGGGGTCGACCGGGCGTTCCGCAAGCTCGACCAGCTGAAGCCGTACATCGTCTGGTGGACGACTCCCTCCGAGGCGGTGCAGATCATCGAGACCGGTGCGGTGCTGATGACCAGTGCGCCGGACGGCGAGATCGCGCTGGCCGACCAGGCCGGCCACCGCAGCTTCGACACCCAGTGGGCGCAGAGCCTGGGCATGACTCTCGGCTGGGCGATGCCGCGCGACACCGCGCCGGAGCAGCGTGCCCTGGCGCAGCGGCTGCTCCGCTTCCTGACCGATCCCGCGCACCGGTCCGCCTTCCTGACCGCGTATGCCGCCACTCCCGCGGCAGGCGCCGGCGCGGACCAGCGTCACGCCACTCTGATGATGGACGACACGTTCTGGGCCGAGCATCTGGTCGCGCTGCAACGTCGTTTCGACGTCTGGATCGAAGCCAGGTGAGCCCGGATGAACCGGCCGACCACCCGCCTGCTGCTGCTCCTGCTGCCGCTGCTGCTGCCGGGCGCGGCCGCCTCGCTGCTGCTGCCGAGCCTGCTGAGCCGACCGCCCGGCCGTGCCGGGCTGCTGCTGTGGCGCACGGCGCTGGCCGCGCCGGTGATCCTGCTGCCGCTGCTGCTGGCGCTGACGCGGCT
>CAXTOC010000199.1:0-5351 GCA_964245725.1 uncultured Acetobacteraceae bacterium
TCCGCACCGCTGCCGGTGTCGGGCAGGCACCGCGCCAGCTCGACCGCAACATCGCCCTGATCGGGCGGGTGATCGACGGCATCGACGCGCTTGACACGCTGCCGCGCGGCAGCGGGCCGCTCGGCTTCTACGCGCAGCCGGAGCAGCGCACGACGATCCTGCGCGTGCGGCTGGCCAGCGAGCTGCCCGTCGCGGCGCGGCCGGCCTGGCAGGTGATGCGCACGAACTCCGCGAGCTTCGCCGCCTACGCGCACGCCCGCGCCGACCGCCGCGACGTGTTCTACGTCCGGCCGGGCAGCGGCGCGGAGCTGTGCAACGTGCCGGTGCCGTCGCGCAGGGCGCCGGCGCGTTGAGCCGTGGCCCGCAGGACGAGGCAGGAGATCCGATGCGCCTCGCGATGCCGACCGCCCTGCTGCTCGCACCCCTCTGGCTCTCCGGCTGCGCCCTGGCGCCACCCGGCTGCGTGCGCGCCGGGCAGTGGGGCGCGCCGGACACGCTGCGCCCGCTCGCCTCGCCGCCGCCGGCCGCGCCGGTGACGCTGCTCGGCGAGCGGCACGACAGCGCCGCCGACCATCGCTGGCAGCTGGCCACGATCGAGCGCCTGTATGCCGGCAATCCGGCGCTGGTGCTCGGCTTCGAGATGTTCCCGCGCGCCGACCAGCCGGTGCTCGATCGCTGGGTGGCGGGCCGGCTCTCCGAGCCCGACTTCCTGCTGCGCTCCGACTGGAAGCAGGTCTGGGGCTTCGATGCCGCCCTCTACCTGCCGGTGTTCCGCTTCGAGCGCGACCACCGCATCCCGATGCTGGCGCTGAACGTGTCGGACCGGGTGATCCACCTGGTCGCACGCCAGGGCTGGACCGGCGTCGCGGTGGCCGACCGCGAGGGGGTCGGCACGCCGGCGGCCCCGAGCGCGTCGTATCGCGCCCGCCTCGCCGACGCGATGTCAGGCCATGGCGGCCCGCCGATGACACCGCAGCGGCTGCAGCACTTCATCGACGCCCAGCTGGTCTGGGACCGGGCGATGGCCGAGGCGCTCGCGGCCGAGCGCGCGCGGGCGCCGCGTCGTCCGGTGGTGGCGCTGATGGGAGACGGCCACCTGGAGAACCGCGACGGGGTGCCGCACCAGCTCGCCGCCCTGGGCGTCGCGGGCGTGCTGGTGCTGGTGCCGGCGCATCGGCTCTGCGCCCCGCTCGGCCGCGGTTATGCCGACGCCGTCTACGTCGACTGAGGCAGCCCCCCCGACCGGCGGCCCGGCTCGATCCGGCTCAGCTGGCGCAGCGTGTCGGGGCCCCGCTCGGCGGCGCAGCACAGGTAGCGCGATGCGCCGCCGGCCGCATCGTCGATCGGCCAGGCGGTCAGGCCGAGATCGTCGTACAGGTGCAGCAGCGCTGCGCCGACCTGCCAGAACACCGGATCGCGGCCTTCCTGCAGCGCCAGGTCGCGCAGCCGCCAGATCGCCGAGACCTGCTCGGCGGCGGCGCCGACCGGGTCGCCGAGTGCGACCAGCAGCGCGCCGTGCGGCGCGGCCAGACGGGTGAAGGCGATCGCGGCGCGGCCGGTCTCGCCCAGTACCACGCCCTGCGGCGAGGCGCCCGGACGGTTCTGCAGCAGGCCGCGCGGCGCGCAGGCAAGCGGGTCGATCATCGCGCCGTAGCGCTCCCGCCCCTCGGCGTCCCAGGGCAGGGTCGCGATCCTTCCGGGCGAGATCAGCCGCCAGAGCGCCGCCAGCATGATCAGCACAGCGCAGGCCAGCGAGGCGCGGGTGCGGTTGGTGGCGTCGTGCGTCAGCAGCACCGACCACCAGCTGTTGGCGTCGATGAAGCGCAGGTTCGGCTCCAGCCGGCCGAGGATCAGCACGCAGCCGATCAGCAGCAGCAGCGGCAGCGCGGTGCCGGGTGCGAGCGGATCGCTGAGGAGGCGGGCGTGCCGGTAGTACGAGCTGCGGAAGGGCGCGATCAGCAGCGCCGACAGCAGCAGGATGCCGGGCACCAGCGGCACCGTGCCGCGCAGCGCGGTCAGCACCGCGGCGGCGCAGAGCAGCGCGATGGTCGCACCCCAGGCCAGGGTGACGCGGTTGGACAGGCCGACCGCGAGCCCCATCAGGGCGGCGCCGATCAGCGACGGCACGTAGTCGCCGGCGAAGGCCGCGATCCAGGCGGCGAGGCCAAAGGGGCGGTCGAACAGGCTGGCTCCGGGCGGCAGCACCACGTCCAGGTCCGAGGCGGGGTCGAGCACGCCGAGTGCGAGCAGCATCGCGCCGCACAGCGACACCGCGCCGACCGCGACACCCACGGAAAAATCCGCCTCGCTCTGGCGGATCACTAGGCTGGGCCGCGGCAGGCGCGCGGTGCTGGGTGCGCCGCGATGCAGCACCGCGAGGATGGCGTCGCCGCGCAGCAGCAGCTCGTGGCCGGCGAACAGCAGGCCGGCGAGGAACAGCGGCAGGATGTAGTAGAAGATGCGGAACACGAAGATCATGCCCAGGATGCGCGGCGCCGGCAGCCAGGCCGACAGGCCGAGCAGCATGGCGCCGTCGAACACGCCGAGCCCGCCCGGGACGCTGGCGAGCAGGCCGGCGGTGTAGGAGGCGATGTAGATGGCGAGGAAGGTCGCGTAGCCGAGCCCCGGCGTCGGCGGCAGCAGGGTGTAGGCGATGGCGGCGGTGGCGGCGACGTCGAGGCTGGCGACGATCACCTGGCCGACCGCCATGCGCGGCCCGGGCAGCTCGACGTGCAGCCGCCACAGCGTCAGCTGCCGGCGCCGGCTGGACAGCAGCACGTAGCCGATGACCACGCTCCAGGCGGCGAGCCCGGCCAGGCGCAGCAGCGGCGTCGGCAGTGCCAGGCTCAGGATCGGCACCGCGCCGGGCTCGATCAGCAGCACGCCGCCGATCAGGCCGCAGGCGCCGAACACGAAGGTCAGCGAGCAGAAGGCGACGATCTGCGCGATCTGCGTCGGCGGCACGCCCCAGTTGCCGTACAGCCGGAAGCGCACCGCGGCGCCGGAGAGGGCGGCGAAGCCCAGGTTGTGCGACAGCACGTAGGAGCAGAACGAGGCGAAGCAGGTGCGCCGGAAGGCGACCCTGCAGCCGGCATGGATGGTGGCCATGCGGTCGTAGAACGACAGGATGAAGTAGGACAGCAGCGTGCAGGCCGCCGAGGCCAGCAGCGCATGGCCGGGGATCGCGTGCAGTCCCTCGCGCACCTGGCGGAAGCTCAGGTGGCGGAACTCGCGCTGCACCACGAAGACGGCGCCGGCGAGCAGCAGCAGCCCGAGCAGGTGCGGGAACTGCCGCCCGAGGCGGGCCGCCAGCACCCGGCCGCTCGATCGCGGTCGCGGCATTTCGGCTGCGGCGGGTGCAGGACGGGTCCCGGTCCTGACCCTGATCATCTCCCGACCCTGGTCATCGCGATCACCCGGCTAGCGCGACAGCGCCGCCTCGATCAGCGCCACCGTCTCCGCCACGCCGTAGAGCGCGATGAAGATGCCGAAGCGCGGCCCCTCCTTCTGCCCGAGCAGCACCTCGTAGAGGCAGCCGAACCAGGCGCGCAGGGTCTCGAAATCGTGCCGCTTGCCGACCTCGAACACGAGGTTCTGGATCGCCTCCGGATCATTGCCGCGGCCGGGGTCGATCCCCTTCAGCGTCTCCGCGAGGTCGGCTAGGGCGGCGCGCTCGCGCGCGTCGGGGCTGCGGAACTGCTTCAGCGGGCGCACGAAGTCGCGGTAGTAGGCGAGCGCGTGCTCGACCAGGCGCGCCAGCAGCGGGTGCGAAGCCGGCGTGCTGCCGGCGTCATAGCGGCGCAGGTAGGCCCACAGCACATCGGCACTCTCGGCATTGGCCACCGAGGCGAGATTCAGCAGCATGGCGAAGCCGATCTGGCTGGCATCGCGCTGCGGCAGGGTGCCGCCATGGATGAACCAGGCCGGGTTGGCGTGCAGCGCGTCTCCCTGCTGCTCGTGGGCGCGGGCCAGGTTGGCGAGGTACTCGTCGGCGGCGCGGGGGATCACGTCGAAGAACAGCCGCTTGGCGCGCTGCGGGGAGGCGAACATGTACTGCGACAGGCTCTCAGGCGGGGCGTAGCGCAGCCATTCCTCGACCGAGATGCCGTTGCCACGCGACTTCGAGATCTTCTGCGCATGCTCGTCGAGGAACAGCTCGTAGGTCAGGCTCACCGGCGGCTCGGCGCCGAGCAGGCGGCAGATCTTCGTCGACAGACGCACGCTGTCGATCAGGTCCTTGCCGGACATCTCGTAATCGACCCCGAGTGCGGCCCAGCGCATCGCCCAGTCCGCCTTCCACTGCAGCTTGGCCGCACCGCCGAACACCGTGGTCTCGAAGCGCTCGCCGTCCGGGTCGCGCCAGCGCACCGTGCCGGCGTCGGCATCGACCGCCTCGATGCGAACCTGCATCACCACGCCGGTGCGCGGATGCAGCGGCAGCACCGGCGAGTAGGTGGCGCGCCGGTCCGGCCCGAGCGTCGGCGCCACCGCGGCGACGATGTCGCCGTGCGCCTGCAGCACCCGACGCAGCGTCGCGTCGAACCGCCCCGAGGCGTAGCACTCGCTCGACGACACGAACTCGTACTCGAAGCCGAAGCCGTCCAGGAAGGCGCGCAGCCGGGCGTTGTTGTGGGCGGCGAACGACGGGTGGGTGCCGAACGGATCGGGCACCCGCGACAACGGCTTGCCGAGGTGGCCGGCCAGCATGTCGCGGCCGGGCACGTTGTCGGGAACCTTGCGCAGCCCGTCCATGTCGTCGCTGAACGCCAGCAGGCGGGTCGGCCGGCCGGTCAGCGCGGTGTAGGCCTGTCGCACCCAGCTGGTTCGCGCGACCTCGCCGAAGGTGCCGATATGCGGCAGGCCGGACGGGCCGTAGCCGGTCTCCAGCAGCGCCGGCCGGCTCGGATCGGCGCCCTGCAGGCGCTCTGCCAGCCGGGTCGCCTCGTCGAACGGCCAGGCCCGGGTCGGCTGCGCCTTGGACGGAGCGGGAGCTTTCGCCGAGCTCGGGCGATCGTGCGTTTCTGACGGCATGCGGCGGAAGCTATGAACGCGACAGGGCGCGGTCAATTGCCCTATACTGATGCCTGATGCCCGACCCGCGAGCGACGCCGGACGCCACCGCCCTCGCCGCCGGTCGCGGCTGCCCGATATCTTCGGAGCTGATGCCGGCGGCGCTGGTGGCCGGGCATGGCCGGGTGTCGCTGCTGACGCCGGACGGCGAGCTGCTCGAACTGGCGCCGCCGGAGGCGGTCGCGATGCTGAGCGGAATGGCGCCGCCGCTGGTGGTGCATGCGCCCGCGACGCGGCGGCGCCTCGGCGTCGGCGCCTTGCCCACCCTCGACCTGCTGGAG
>CAXTOC010000200.1:0-5330 GCA_964245725.1 uncultured Acetobacteraceae bacterium
CTCCTCGTCCAGCGCCAGGCGCAGCTCGGCCTCGGACTTGCCGACGCCGGAGAACACGATGCGCCGCGAATCGATCCCGGCGGCGCGCGCGCGCAGCAGTTCGCCGCCGCTGACCACGTCGGCACCCGCGCCCTCCGCCGACAGCACGCGAAGCACCGCCAGGTGGTCGTTGGCCTTGACGGCGTACTGCACCGAGGCCCGCAGCCCGGCCTCGTCGAGGGCCGCGCGCAGGCGGCGGTAGCGCGCGCGCAGGATGCCGGCGCCGGTCACCCAAACCGGTGTTCCCAGTGCGTCCGCGATCGCCCGCAGCGGCACCTCCTCCAGCATCAGTCCGCCGAGCGCTCGCATCGAGAGCTGCGGCCGACGCGCCAGCAACTCCGCCGTGTCCGGATCGGCTTCGCTCGAGGCGTGCGGGAGGATCGACGACATCAGGCGCAGGATATCGGGGCCGCCCATGCCTGTCCAAGCACCGGTTCGCCGCCTAACCTGTGCGTGAACCGTCCGGCGGAGCCGCTGCCATGACCGACCCGCTGATCGATGCGGCGCTCGCCGCGCGCCGGCAGGCCTACGCACCCTATTCGCGCTTCCAGGTGGGGGCTGCGCTGCGCTGCGCCGACGGCAGCCTGCACGCTGGCTGCAACGTCGAGAATGCGGCCTATCCGCAGGGCTCCTGCGCGGAAGCCGGCGCGATCTCGGCGATGGTGCTCGCGGGCGGCCGGCAGATCGCCGAGCTGGTCGTCGCCGCGGCCGGCGCGCGACCCTGCACGCCGTGCGGCGGCTGCAGGCAGAAGATCCGCGAGTTCGGCGGCCCGGAGGCGGCGATCGTCGTGGTCGACGAGCACGGCACGCCGCTGCTGCGCAGCACCCTGGCCGAGCTGCTGCCGCACGCCTTTGGCCTCTAGAGCATCATCCGATCGAACGGACGCGATCGGATCATGCTCTCGCACGCTGCTGAGGAAGCGAGCCAAGGGCTCCGTCCTTGACCCGCTGGGGCCGCAGGCGCCGGACCCCGATTGCCGAGACGGGCCGCACGGGCTTGCCTTGTCTCGTCGTCGTCGCTCGAGCGCGATCGGGTGCTCGATCCGGTCGGCGCGATGCGACGAAGCTACAGGATCGGCATGCCCCCGGTGACCGGGACGATCGCCCCGCTCATGTAGCTCGAGCCTTCCGAGGCGAGCAGAACGTAGGCGGCGGCGAGCTCGGCCGGCTGTCCCGGACGCCCCAGCGGCGTCTTGCTGCCGAAGCTCTCGATGTCTTCCGGAGCCATCGTGCTCGGGATCAGCGGGGTCCAGATCGGGCCCGGCGCCACTGCGTTGACGCGTATGCCCTGCTTGCCCAGCACCTGCCCCAGGCCGCCGGTGAAGTTGGAGATCGCGCCCTTGGTCGCGTTGTAGGCGAGCATCGACGGGATCGGCATGTCGGCATTGACCGAGGTGGTGTTGATGATCGCCGCACCCGGCTGCATCAGCGCCGCCGCCGCCTGCGTCAGGTTGAACATCGCGTGCACGTTGGTCGCGAAGGTTCGCTCCCACTCGTCGGGGTCGATCTCCTCGAAGCGGTCGTGGGTGCGCTGGTAGGCGGCGTTGTTGACCAGGATGTCGAGGCGGCCGAGCCGCTCGACCACCGTCTGCGGCAGCGACCGGCAGAAGCTGCGGTCGCCGATGTCGCCGGGCAGGTCTAGCGCCCGGCGACCGGCCTTCTCGATCCAGCCGATGGTGTCGCGGGCGTCCGCGCTCTCGTCGAGGTAGGAGATGGCGACGTCGGCACCCTCCCGGGCAAAGGCGATCGCGACCGCCCGGCCGATGCCGGAGTCGCCGCCGGTGATCAGGGCGACCTTGCCCTCGAGCTTACCGGAGCCGCGATAGCTGTCCTCGCCGTGATCGGGCCGCGGCTGCATCTCGGCACTGCCGCCGGGCGGCTCGATCCTCTGCTTAGCGAAAGGCGGTGCCGGATACAGGCGGCGGGGGTCCTCGGTCATGGCGCGTCTCCTTCTATCGCCGAACAGGACGCGGCCGCGCGGGTTGCGCGGCGGCGGATCACGCCCTGCGGAACCGCGCCGGCGGACTTTCGTTGCTCCGGTCTCGGGGCCCGGTGGCAGGAGGACGCATGCCGTACGTCAGGACGCAGGACGAGGTCGGCCTGTTCTACAAGGATTGGGGCGTTGGCGCGCCGGTGGTGTTCGTCCACGGCTGGCCGCTGAACGCCGACATGTGGGAGTACCAGATGACGCCGCTGGTGCGTCAGGGCTACCGCTGCATCGCCTATGACCGGCGCGGGTTCGGCCGCTCCGAGCAGCCGGCGCAGGGCTACGACTACGACGTCTTCGCCGACGACCTGAAGGCGCTGCTCGACGCGCTCGACCTGCACGAGGTGACCCTGGTGGGCTTCTCCATGGGCGGCGGCGAGATCGCGCGCTACCTGTCGCGGCACGGCGCCTCGCGCATCGCCCGCGCGGCGCTGGTCGCATCCGTGGTGCCGCTGCTGCTGAAGCGGCCGGACCATCCGGACGGCGTGGACCGCGGCGTGTTCGACCAGATCGTGGCCGGCCTCGAGGCCGACCGGCCGCACTTCCTGAACGACTTCGCCAAGCCGTTCTTCGGCGTCGGGCTGCTCACCTCGCCGGTGTCGAGCGGTATCCTCGAGTGGAACCTGTGGATGGCGATGCAGGCCTCGCCGATCGCCACCATCGACTGCGTGCGTGCCTTCTCGGAGACCGACTTCCGCCCCGACCTCGCTGCCTTCACGGTGCCGACCCTGGTGATCCACGGCGATGCCGACAAGACCGTGCCGCCCGGGATCGCCGGCAGGGCGGCGGCGGCGGCGATCGCGGGCGCGGTCTACAAGGAATATCCGGGCGCTCCGCACGGCCTGTTCATGACCGAGAAGGACCGGCTGGTGGCCGACCTGCTGGCGTTCATCCGCGCCTGAGCGCGCAGCCCGGGGCGAGGTCGAGCCGCACCGCGTCGGTGACGCGCCAGCCTTCGCCGCTCGCGATCAGGCTGTCGATCTCCTCCGGGTCGTCGAGGAAGTCTGCCTCGCGGTAGCGGCCGAACGCATGCACGACGATCACGCCGTGCACGCCGTCAGGGGATCGTATCGGGTTCGTCATCGCCGTTCGTTCCTAGACAGATATGACTTGGGAACATCCGGTCGTAGAGACGATCCCGCGCCTTGGCGGACATCGGCGCGGCGGGGCGGTTGGTCTCGCTCAAGGCACGATGGGCCAGCTTCTCATCCAGGCAGCGCTCGTTCGCCGCATGCGATGGCGAAGCATTCACTGCATCCCGATGATCGTGCCTGCTCACGAAACCTCCTCCCGAGCCCCTCGCACTCGTCTCCTGCAGCTTCAGTCTCGCGCGCATCGTGGCAGCATGATGGTGTGAAAAAGAAGCAAGGATGTTATGCGATGTTTTAGACCGATATTGATACGAAATGGTTAAGTGGACGCGGATTCTGCTTCTCGCCGTGGCATATCTGCCGGGCATCGGCACCGTCGGCGACCTCCGCCCGGTGGACGTCTCGCAGCCGCCCTGGCGCGGCCTGCTGCGCGTGCAGACAGAACTCGGCGGCCGTTGCACCGGCTTCCTGATCGCACCGCGGGTGGCGCTCACCGCCGCACACTGCCTGTTCGACCAGCGCGTCCCGCGCGCCCTGCGCCCGAGCTCGCTGCACGTGCTGCTGCGCTACGCGATGGGACGCTTTGATGCGCATGCGCGGGTGCTGCGCTTCGCGGTGCCGCCGCTCTACGATCCGCGCCTGCAGGCGCGCGCAGCCGGGCTGGATCGCGCGCTGCTGCTGCTCGATCACGACATCGCACGACCCGAGGACGCGTTGCGCCCTGCGGCGGCCCCGGTGGTCGGCCGCCACGTGCTGCTCGCCGGCTACGGACAGGATCGCGAGGAGCTCGCGGTCGCCGGACCCGTCTGCCGCATCACCGCGCTGTCTGTCGACGGGAGCGGACACACGCTGCTCGTGCATGACTGCGCCGGCACCCGCGGCACCAGCGGCGCGCCGCTGCTGTGGCGCGATCCGGCCGGTTCCTGGCGCGTCGTGGGGGTGCAGATCGAGGCCCGGATCGGGGCGACGGGTGGCCTCGCCGTTCCCCTCGACGTGTCGTCGGGTGCGGCTACTCGGTCGGATAGCTCTTCGGGTAGATGACCTGGTCCGCGGGACCGGGCGCCCGCGGCGCGCCCTTGCGGCCGCAGGCGGCGAGCGGCAGCAGCAGCATCGCCACCGCGAGCAGCAGCATCGCCCGCCTCATCGGCCTGGCTCCCCGAGCCGCTCGAGCCAGCTCTCGGCCGCCCGACGCACGCTGCACGGGGCGGTGCCGCCCTCGCTGCTGCGCGAGGCGAGGGAGGCCTCGACACTGAGCACGCCGAACACGTCCTCGGTGATGCCGGGCTCCTCCTGCTGCATCTCGGACAGGCTCAGCCCGGCCAGCTCGACGCCGCTTGCCTCGGCGCGTCCGACCAGACGGCCGGTGACGTGGTGGGCGCTGCGGAAGGGCAGCCGCAGCACCCGAACCAGCCAATCGGCGAGGTCGGTCGCGGTGGAGAAGCCGGCGCCGGCAACCGCGCGCATGCGCCCGGTATCGGCAGTCAGGTCGCCGATCATGCCGTCGCAGGCGGCGAGGCAAAGGCTCGCGGCCTCGGTGGCCTGGAACACCGGCTCCTTGTCCTCCTGCATGTCCTTGGCGTAGGCGAGCGGCAGGCCCTTCATCACGGTCAGCAGCCCGACCAGGGCGCCGGTGATGCGCCCGGTCTTGGCGCGTGCGAGCTCGGCGGCGTCGGGATTGCGCTTCTGCGGCATGATCGACGAGCCGGTGGTGAAGGCGTCGGACAGGCGGATGAAGCCGAACGGCGCCGAGCACCAGATGACGATCTCCTCGGCCAGGCGCGACAGGTGCATCGCCAGGATCGCGAGTGCCGCGAGGTACTCGAGCGCGAAGTCCCGATCCGAGACCGCGTCCAGCGAGTTGCCGCAGGGGGCGTCGAAGCCGAGTGCCGAGGCGGTCATCCGTCGGTCGATCGGGAACGAGGTGCCGGCCAGTGCCGCGGCGCCGAGCGGGCACCGGTTCAGCCGGCGGCGTGCGTCGGCGAGCCGGCCGCGGTCGCGCTCCAGCATCTCGACATAGGCCAGCAGGTGATGGCCGAACGTCACCGGCTGGGCGGTCTGCAGGTGGGTGAAGCCCGGCATCGCGTCGGCGGCGTGCTCGAGCGCGCGGCTGGCGAGGCTGCGCATCAGGGCCGCCGCCTGGGCGTCTACGCCGTCGATGGCGTCGCGCACCCACAGGCGGAAGTCGGTCGCGACCTGGTCGTTGCGGCTGCGCG
>CAXTOC010000201.1:0-4883 GCA_964245725.1 uncultured Acetobacteraceae bacterium
GTCGACGGCGCTGAGCTCATTGATCAGGCCCAGTTCCTGGTGGACGAAGCGGATCCCGGCGCGCTCGGCGTCGACCGCCGAGCCGAGGCTCCGCTCCAGGCCGTGGATCCTCCCGGTGGCCGCGTCGGGGTCGTGGTAGCCGGCCCTGCGGTCGCCGCGGCTGCCGCGATCCGGCTGCACCGCGACCAGCACCTGGCCGAGCCGCAGGTGGCGCAGCGTGAAGGCACCGTCCCGCACCGCCGGATCCTCCGCCGGATCGCCCCAGGCGGCATCGAGGGCGCGGTTCAGCGCCTCCGGCAGCTGCGTCCGCAGTGTCGCGTAGTCAGACAGGGCCAGGAACGGCAGCGCCGGCGCCTCGCACAGGGCGTGCGCCAGCAGCGCGTCCGGACCGAGGGGCGGCGCCGTGACGTAGCCCCCGCGCTGCAGCCGGCGGAGGATGGCGCCCAGGCTCGCGAAGCTGTCCAGCCCGACCGCGTGCGCCACCTGGCCGCCGAGGCCCGGATAATCCGACAGCATGATCGCGACCCGGCGCCCGGCGGCCGCCGTGGCACCCAGACGTGCCCAGCCGGCGGCACGGTCGGCGGCCAGCGCGATGCCGTCCGGGTCGGCGCGGTTGACGGTGCGGACATGCTCCGGGCCGAGCGAGGCATCCTCCGACTTGAACGAGATCGCGGTGGTGAGCAGCCGTCCGTCGAACTCGGGAAGCACCACCTGCATGGCCAGATCGGTCTGCGACAGGCCGCGCGGGCTGCCGCGCCACGCCTCGCGACCGGCGACGGCGAGCACCAGCTGCAGCACCGGCACGCCTGCGGCGTCCAGCGGCGAGCCGGCGGTGCCGCGCGCCGAGAAGGCGGTGGCGCTGAGCACCACCGCCGGACGCGTGGCGCGCAGCCGATCGGCGACGAAGCCTGCGGCGGCCGCGTCCTTGAGGCTGCTGGCGAACATCGCCCGCACCGACAGGCCGCGCCGCCACAGCGCGTGGGCCAGCGCGGTGACCGGCTCGGTATCGCCGCAGGCGAGGTGGGAGCGGTAGAACACGATGACCGCGAGCGGGCGCCCAGGGGCCTGCAGGCCCGGCATCTCGAACCATCCCGCCGCCGGCAGCGCCTGCGGCTGCGCGCCGTCATCCTCCGCCAAACCCGCCAGGTGAGCCGCGAGCGACAGCGCGTGCCGGACGTTGCGCGGGCCGCCCTGGCGCAGGAAACCGTCCAGCCGCGCCAGATGCGAGACGCCGACGGTTGAGAGTTCGGCGAGCCGCGCGTCCAGCGGTCCGTCGCCGGGCAGCAGGGCGAGGGCGATCCCGTTCCTGCGGCAGCAGGCCGCCACCTCCTCGACGCCGTAGCGCCAGTACTCGATCCCGCCCAGCAGCCGGATCACCACGCACCGCGCCCGCGCGATCAGCTGCTCGACCAGCAGGTCGACCGACATCGGATGGCGCAGCCGCGCCAGGCTGGCGAGGCGCAGCGTCGGCTCCGGCCCTCTTCCGGCCGCTTGCGCCCAGCTGCCGAGGTCGCTGTCCGAGAAGGAGAGGAATACCAGCTCGGCGGGTGCGAGCCCCGGATCGATCGCCGCTTCCGCCTCGTCGAGCGTCCGGGCTTCGCGAACCAGCAGGTGCACGCGTCAGCTCAAAGCGGGGATCGCGAGGGCCTCGCCTCTGCCGAATTCGGAGGGACGGAGCCGCTCCGAGATCGCCGCGCGGTCGAGGCCGGCGCGGCCGATCACCACCAGCGCGCCCGCGCGCGCCTCCGCCGGCGACCAGGGCCGGTCGAACTGATGGCGGACGCGGGTGCCGACCGCCTGCACCGCGAGACGCATCGGCTTGCCGCGCACCGCGACGAAGCCCTTGATGCGCAGGATGTCGTGCGCCGCAGCGAGATCGCAGAGCGACGCGACCAGGCCTTCGGCGGACTCGATCTCGCCCACCGGCACCACGAAGCTCTCGAAATCGTCGTGCTCGTGCTCGGCCTCGTCGTCATGGTGCGACGGCCGCGCCTCGAGATCGTCCTGCGAGGCGGCCTCCAGCCCGAGCAGCACGCCCGGTGCGACCCGACCCTCCGACACGCGCAGGATCTTGACTGCACGCGGGACCAGGGCGGCGATGTCGCGCTCGATCGCCGCGCAGGCCGCGTCGTCGAGCAGGTCGGTCTTGTTCAGCACCACCAGGTCGGCGCAGAGCAGCTGGTCCTCGTAGACCTCGCAGAGCGGGTTGTCGTGATCGAGCGACGGGTCGGCGGCGCGTGCGCGCGCCACCGCGTCGGGATCGTCGGCGAAACGCCCGGCGGCGACTGCCGGCGCGTCGATCACCGTCACCACCCCGTCGACGGTCATGCGGGTGCGTATCGTCGGCCAGTTGAAGGCGCGCAGCAGCGGCTTGGGCAGCGCCAGCCCCGAGGTCTCGATCACCACGTGCTCGGGCGGATCGGGCCGGTCGAGCAGCCTGTGCATCGTCGGCAGGAAGTCCTCGGCGACGGTGCAGCAGATGCAGCCGTTGGCCAGCTCGATGATGTCGTCCTCGGTGCAGCCCTGGATGCCGCAGCTGCGCAGCGTCTCGCCGTCGATGCCCAGTGCGCCGAACTCGTTGACGATGATCGCGATGCGGCGTCCGCCCGCATGTTCCAGCACGTGTCGCAGCAGGGTGGTCTTGCCGGCACCGAGGAAGCCGGTGATGACGGTGGCGGGGACGCGCGCGGTCATGCCGGCAGCGCCGGGATGCGGCCATGCACCATCCTGGCCAGCGAGGCCGGCCGCTTCGAGGGCAGCACCGCGCCGGACTGCGAGGCCGCGTAGATCGCCGCGTACTCCAGCAGGTCGGCGGCGCGATCGAGGTCGAGGCCGCCGAGCAGGTAGCTCCACTTGCCGGGCATGGCGATCGCCGCCGAGCAGCCCCGCTCGCAGTTCGACAGGCACTTCGCCTCCAGCAGGCGCACCGGGGCCGCCGGCCGCTCGGCCAGCAGGGCGTGCAGCCGGCGAAGCAGCACCGCGCCTGGCGGATCGATCCTGTCGGCGGACGGCTGCCCGGCGCGGCAGGTGGTGCAGACGTGGAGGGAGGCGCGCGCCTCTGTCATCGTATCTCAATCATGGTGGTGGAAGCCGTGGGGTGCCAAGACTATGCCCTGGTGCCCGAGAGCGTCAAAGGAGCCGACCTGACCGACCCACTCGCACGGCTCGCGGCCCCACGGCTCGCCCTCGTCCTGGGGGGCGCACGTTCCGGCAAGAGCCGCCACGCCGAGGGCCTGATCACCGCCCGGCCGCCGCCCTGGATCTACGTCGCGACCGCGGCCGCATACGACGAAGAGATGCGCGAGCGGATCGCGCTCCACCGGGCGCGACGCGAGGTCGGCTGGCGCACCGTCGAGGCGCCGCTGGCGCTGGGCGACGCGCTGGACCGGGTGCCGACGGCGCCGCTGCTGGTGGACTGCCTCACGCTGTGGCTGAGCAACCTGATGCTGGGCGAGCACGACGTCGAGGCGGCGACGCGCGCCCTCGAAGGCGCCCTTGGGCGTCGCGCCGGCCTCACCGTGCTGGTGTCCAGCGAGGTCGGGCTCGGCATCGTGCCGGAGCACGCGCTGGCACGTCGGTTCCGCGACGCCGCCGGTTCGCTGCATCAGCGGCTCGCCGCCCGCGCCGACCATGTCGTGCTGGTCGCGGCAGGCCTGCCGCTGACGCTGAAGGGAGTGCCGGGTTGAGCCAGCAGGACGAGGCGGCGCGGCACCGCATGCGCATGGCCAAGCGCAAGGCGGTGCAGGATCGCGAGGTCGCCGGCAAGACCGTCGAGAAGGGGCTGCTGATCGTCCATACCGGCCCGGGCAAGGGGAAGTCCACCGCCGCGATCGGGCTGATGCTGCGCATGATCGGACGCGGCCGACGCACCGCGATGGTGCAGTTCATCAAGGGCGCGTGGGACACCGGCGAGCGACGCGCGCTCGAGGGTTTCGGCCCGCTGGTGCAATGGCACACGATGGGCGAGGGCTTCACCTGGGAGACCCAGGACCGCGACCGCGACGTCGCGGCCTGCCGGCGGGCCTGGGAGCGGGCGCGCGCACTGCTGGCCTGCGACGACCTGTCGCTGCTGGTGCTGGATGAGCTGAACATCGCGCTGCGCTACGACTACCTCTCGCTCGAGGAGGTGCTGGAGGCGATCGCGTCGCGGCCGCCGATGCTGCACGTGGTGGTGACCGGCCGCCACGCGAAGCCGGCGCTGATCGAGGCCGCTGACCTGGTCACCGAGATGGGCGCGGTGAAGCACCACTTCGCGGCCGGCGTGAGGGCGCAGGAGGGGATCGAGTTCTGATGCGCGGCCTGATGATCCAGGGCACCGGCTCGTCGGTGGGCAAGTCGGTGATCGTCGCGGGGCTGGCGCGCGCGCTGACGCGGCGCGGGCTCGCCGTGCGTCCGTTCAAGCCGCAGAACATGTCGAACAACGCCGCCGTGGCCGAAGGCGACGGGGAGGAGGGCGGCGAGATCGGCCGCGCCCAGGCGCTGCAGGCGCGCGCCTGCGGCGTCGCGCCCAGCGTGCACATGAACCCGGTGCTGCTCAAGCCGCAGAGCGAGGTCGGCGCGCAGCTGGTGGTGCAGGGCCGCGTGCGCGGCAACGTGCGGGCGCGCGACTACCAGGCGCTCAAGCCGTCGCTGATGACGCACGTGATGCACAGCTTCGAGCTGCTGCGGGGACAGGCCGACATCGTGCTGGTCGAGGGTGCCGGCAGCGCCTCGGAGACCAACCTGCGCGCCGGCGACATCGCCAACATGGGCTTCGCCCGCGCCAGCGGCACGCCGGTGGTGCTGCTCGGCGACATCGACCGCGGCGGCGTGATCGCGAGCCTGGTCGGCACCCGGACGGTGCTCGACCCGATCGGTGTCGAGATCCGCGGTCTTGCCCTGGA
>CAXTOC010000201.1:4893-5323 GCA_964245725.1 uncultured Acetobacteraceae bacterium
CGGACGGTGCTCGACCCCGAGGACGCGGCGATGATCAGGGGCTTCATCGTCAACCGCATGCGCGGCGACGCCTCGCTGTTCGACGAGGGCATGCGCACGATCGCGCGCCTCACCGGCTGGCCGCCGCTCGGGCTGGTGCCGTTCCTGGACGCGGCGCGCGCCCTGCCGGCGGAGGACGCGGCCGACCTGGCGGCGTCCTCCAGCGGCGACGCGGCTCTACGCATCGCGGTGCCGATGCTGCCGCACATCGCCAATTTCGACGACCTCGATCCGCTGCGCGCCGAGCCCGGCGTGAGCCTGGCGATGGTGGCGCCCGGGGAGCCGCTGCCGGCGCCGTGCCGGCTGGTGATCCTGCCCGGCTCGAAGGCGACGCTCGCCGACCTGGCCGCGCTTCGCGCCGAGGGCTGGGCCATCGACCTGCGCGCGCACC
>CAXTOC010000202.1:0-3321 GCA_964245725.1 uncultured Acetobacteraceae bacterium
GCGGGCGGCTTCCCGGAGGTCTTCCTTACCGCCTACGACGCGATCGTCGGCCAGGCGAAACTGCACAGCGGCCAGCGGCGGCTGGTCAACGGCGCGGGCGGCGGCGTCGGCACCGCCGCGGTCCAGCTCGGCCACGCCCTCGGCGCCGACGTCACCGCCGTCCTCGATCAACCGGGCGAGCAGCGCACGCGCCGCGGCGGCCAGCACCTCGCCGGACGGCTCGGAGGGCGGGACGAGGCGAGCGGCGTGCCGCTCGATGAAGCCGGTGTCGATCTGGGCGGCGCGGAACGCCGGGTCGGCGAGGGTGCGCGCCAGGAACGCCGCGTTGGTCCGCACCGGCCAGACCTCGACCGTGGCGCAGGCGGCGGCGAGCCTCGACGCCGCCGCCGCGCGGGTCGGCGCGTGCGCGATCAGCTTGGCGATCATCGGGTCGTAGTGCGGCGAGATCGTGCAGCCCTGCTCGACACCGGAATCGACGCGGATCGCATCGGGCAGCCGCAGGTAGTCCAGCCGGCCGGTGGACGGCAGGAAGCCCGTCTGCGGGTTCTCGGCGTAGAGCCGCGCCTCCATCGCGCAGCCGGTGATGGAGAGCTGCTCCTGGGTCGCGGGCAGGGTCTCGCCGGACGCGACCCGGAGCTGCCACTCCACGAGGTCGTGGCCGGTCACCGCCTCGGTCACCGGATGCTCGACCTGCAGCCGCGTGTTCATCTCCATGAACCAGATGCGGTCCGCCCGCAGCCCCTCGCCGGCATCGGCGATGAACTCGATCGTGCCCGCCCCGACGTACGAGACCGCCCGTGCCGCCCGCACCGCGGCGTCGCAGATGGCGGCGCGCGTGGCTCCGTCCATGCCGGGAGCGGGCGCCTCCTCGATCACCTTCTGGTGGCGGCGCTGCAGCGAGCAGTCGCGCTCGAACAGGTGCACGACGTTGCCGTGCAGGTCGCCGAACACCTGCACCTCTAGGTGTCGCGGCGCCGAGATGTACTTCTCGATCAGGACGCGGTCGTCGCCGAATCCGGCGCGCGCCTCGCGCCGGCAGGACTCGAGCGCCTCGGCGAAGCCCGACGCGTCGTCGACCCGGCGCATGCCCTTGCCGCCGCCGCCGGCCACCGCCTTGATCAGCACCGGGTAGCCGATCGCGTCCGCGTCGGCCTGCAGCCGCTCGCCCGACTGGTCCTCGCCGAGGCTGCCCGGCGTCACCGGCACGCCTGCGCGCTGCATCAGCCGCTTGGCCGCGTCCTTGCGCCCCATCGCCTCGATCGCCGCCGGCGGCGCGCCCACCCAGATCAGCCCGCTGTCCTGCACCCGCGCGGCGAAGGCCGCGTTCTCCGACAGGAAGCCGTAGCCCGGATGGACGGCATCCGCCCCGGTCTCCCGCGCCGCCTGCAGGATCTTCTCCGCGGCCAGGTAGCTCTCGCGCGCCGGCGCCGGGCCGATCGCGACCGCGCGATCCGCCTGGCGGACGAACGGCATGCCGGCGTCGGCCTCGGAGTGCACGGCGATCGTTCGGATGCCGAGCCGACGCGCCGTGCGGATGATCCTGGCGGCGATCTCGCCGCGGTTGGCGATCAGCAGGCTCTCCATCATCGCCTCATCCCTGGGCGTCACATCCGGAACAGGCCGAAGCGCGGCTGCTCGGGGATCCTCGCGTTCAGCGTCGCGGAGAAGGCGAGTCCCAGCACGTCGCGCGTCTGCACCGGGTCGATGATGCCGTCGTCCCAGAGCCGTGCGGTGGCGTAGTACGGGCTGCCCTCGGCCTCGTAGCGGTCGCGGATCGGCTGCCGGAAGGCCGCCTCCTCCGCCTCGCTCCAGGCCTCGCCGCGCGCCTCCAGGCCGTCGCGCCGTATCGTCGCCAGCACCGCGGCCGCCTGCTCGCCGCCCATCACGCCGATGCGGCTGTTGGGCCAGCTGAACAGGAAGCGCGGCGCGTAGGCGCGGCCGCACATGCCGTAGTTGCCGGCGCCGAAGCTGCCGCCGATCAGCACCGTCACCTTCGGCACCGAGGCGGTCGCGACCGCGTTGACCAGCTTGGCGCCGTCCTTGGCGATGCCGCCCGCCTCGTAGCGGCCGCCGACCATGAAGCCGGAGACGTTCTGCAGGAACAGCAGCGGGATGCGACGCTGGCAGGCGAGTTCGATGAAGTGCGCGCCCTTCTGGGCGGATTCCGAGAACAGCACGCCGTTGTTGGCCAGGATCGCCACCGGGATGCCCCAGAGATGCGCGAAGCCGCACACCAGTGTCGCGCCATACAGGGCGCGGAACGGCTGGAACTCGGAGCCGTCGACGATCCTGCCGATCACCTCGTGCACGTCGTACGGCGCCCGCACGTCGGGCGGGACGATGCCGTAGAGATCCTGCGGATCGAGCAGGGGCGGCCGCGGCGGCCTGGTCTCGATGTCCGTCGACTTGGCCGCGTTCAGCCTGGAGACGATCTCGCGCACGATCAGCAGCGCGTGCAGGTCGTTCTCGGCGACGTGGTCGACGACGCCGGAGCGGCGCGCGTGGGTCTCCGCACCGCCGAGCGCCTCGGCGGAGATCACCTCGCCCGTCGCCGCCTTGACCAGGGGCGGGCCGGCCAGGAAGATCGTGCCCTGGTTGCGCACGATCACCGTCTCGTCGGACATCGCCGGCACGTAGGCGCCGCCGGCCGTGCAGCTTCCCATCACGCAGGCGATCTGCGCGATGCCCTGGGCCGACATGTTGGCTTGGTTGAAGAAGATGCGGCCGAAATGCTCGCGGTCGGCGAACAGCTCGGCCTGGTGCGGCAGGTTGGCGCCGCCGGAGTCGACCAGGTAGACGCAGGGCAGGCGGTTCTCGGCCGCGATCTCCTGCGCCCGCAGGTGCTTCTTCACCGTCATCGGGAAATAGGCGCCCCCTTTGACGGTGGGGTCGTTGGCGACGATCATCACCTCGCGTCCCGACACCCGGCCGATGCCGGCGACCACGCCCGCGCACGGCGCCTGGTCGTCGTACAGCCCGTGCCCGGCGAGCCCGCCGATCTCCAGGAAGGAGGATCCCGCGTCGAGCAGCCGGTGCACGCGCGCCCGCGGCAACAGCTTGCCGCGCGCCTCGTGACGCGCGCGCGACGGCTCTGGGCCGCCCTGGGCGGCGAGCCGCGTCGCCTCGCGCAGCCGCGCCGCCAGCGCGCGGTTGTGCGCGGCGTTGGCGATGAAGGGTGCCGCCGCCGGATCGACCTCGCTCGCGAGCGAGGTCATGCCCCGATCAGCTCGCGTCCGATCAGGTAGCGCCGGATCTCGTTGGTGCAGGCGCCGATGTCGTACAGCTTGGTGTCGAGGAACAGTTCGCGGCCGTCGCCGGTCA
>CAXTOC010000202.1:3331-5303 GCA_964245725.1 uncultured Acetobacteraceae bacterium
GTACAGCTTGGCGTCGCGCAGGAAGCGCTCCACCGGCCACTCCTTGGTGTAGCCGGCACCGCCCAGCGCCTGGATCGCCTCCAGCGACACGCGCACCGCGTTCTCGCTGGCGAGCAGGATCGCGCCCGCCGCGTCGGCGCGGGTGGTCCTGCCGCGATCGCAGGCCCGCGCCACCGCGTAGACGTAGGCGCGCGCCGAGTTCAGCGCCACCGCCATGTCCGCGATCTTGGCCTGCATCAGCTGGAACGAACCGATCGCGGCGTTGAACTGGCGTCGCTCGCGGACGTAGGGCAGCACGCAGTCCAGGCAGGCCTGCATGATGCCGAGCGGGCCGGCCGCGAGCACCGCGCGCTCGTAGTCCAGGCCCGACATCAGGATCGCCGCCCCCTGCCCCTCGGCGCCGATGACGTTCCCGGCCGGCACGTCGCAGTCCTCGAACACCAGCTCGGCGGTGTCGGATCCGCGCATGCCCATCTTGTCGAGCTTCTTCGACACCGAGAAGCCGGGCATCCCGCGCTCGACCAGGAAGGTGGTGATACCCTTGGCGCCGGCGGCCGGATCGCTCTTGGCGTAGACCACGAGCACCTCCGCCTCCGGCGCGTTGGTGATCCAGAACTTGGTGCCGTTCAGCCGCCAGCCCTCGCCGCGACGTTCCGCCCGCAGCCGCATCGAGACCACATCGGATCCCGATCCCGCCTCCGACATCGCCAGGCTGCCGACGTGCTCGCCCGAGATCAGCCGGGGCAGCAGCCGGCGCTTCTGCGCCTCGCTCCCCCAGCGGCGGATCTGGTTGACGCACAGGTTGGAGTGCGCGCCGTAGCTGAGGCCGACCGAGGCCGAGGCGCGCGAGATCTCCTCCATCGCCACCACGTGCTCGAGGTAGCCGAGCCCGAGGCCGCCATGCTCCTCCTCGACGGTGATGCCGTGCAGGCCGAGCGCCCCCATCTCCGGCCACAGCTCGCGCGGGAAGCGGTTCTCCGCGTCGATGCGCGCCGCGACCGGCGCGATCCGGTCTGCGGCGAAGCGTCGCGTGGTCTCGCGGATCTGCTCGGCGACGTCACCGAGCGCGAAATCAAGTCCGCCACTCATGATCGGGCCTCCGTTCGGAAGTGGATCGCATATGCTGCTCTCGCGGCCGGCATCATTGCGCCATGAACAGCAGCGCAGGGTGCTCGATCAGCCGCTTCAGCGCCTGGACGAAGCGGGCCGCGTCGTGGCCGTCGACGATGCGGTGGTCGAACGAGGAGGACACGTTCATCATCGTCCGCACGGTGATCTGGCCGTGCGACACCACCGGGCGGTCGATCAGCTTGTTCGGGCCGATGATCGCCACCTCCGGCGCGTTGATGACCGGCGTGGCCGAGACACCGCCCAGCGCGCCCAGGCTGGTGAGCGTGATCGTCGAGCCGGTAAGCTCGTCGCGGGTGGCGCTGCCGTCGCGCGCGGCGGCGGCGACCCGCGCCAGCTCGCGCGCGCTCTCCCACAGGTCGAGCCTCTCGGCGTGCCGCACGACCGGCACCATCAGGCCGTCCGCGGTCTGCGTCGCGATGCCGACATGCACCGCCTCGTGGACGCGCAGGATGCCGGCCTCGTCGTCGAAGCGCGCGTTGAGCCGCGGGAACCCGGCGGTCAGCCTCGTGATCGCGCGCATGAAGAACGGCAGCAGCGACAGCTTGGGCTGCTCCGCGCTCCGGGAGTCGTTGAGCGTGCGGCGGAGGCCCTCGAGCTCGGTGAGGTCGAACTCCTCGACGTAACCGAAGTGCGGGATGCGCCGCTTCGCGTCCTGCATCCTCTCCGCGATCTTCCGGCGCAGGCCGGTGATCCTGATCTCGCTCACGCCGTCGCGCGTATCCGCCTGGGGCGCGGGCTGCGGAACGGCGTCCGCGCCCGCGTCGCCGCGCGCGACGAAGCCGTCGAGATCGCCAGGCGTGATGCGGCCGCCGGGTCCGGTGCCCGGCACGCGCTGCAGGGC
>CAXTOC010000203.1:0-5278 GCA_964245725.1 uncultured Acetobacteraceae bacterium
CGGCCAGGAAGTTCAGGAACAGCGGCGACTGGGTGAACTTCCACTTCTTGCCGCGGCCGTAGCGGAAGATGTCGCGGAACAGCTGCTTGGTCTTCTGCCGGTTGAGGAAGTGCGCCTGGTCCGGCGCGCGCTCGTAGGCGTAGCCGGGTGCGGTCATGATGCCGTCGACGCCGAGCGCCATCACCTCGTCGAAGAAGTCGGCGGTGCGCTTGGCGTCGACGCCGTCGAACAGGGTGCAGTTGATCGAGACCCGGAAGCCGCGCGCCTTGGCCTTCTTGATCGCCGCCACCGTGCGGTCGTACACGCCGTCCTGGCACACCGACTGGTCGTGCACGCCCTGGTCGCCGTCGAGATGCACGTCCCAGGAGAAGAACGGGTTCGGCTCGTAGTCGTCCAGCTTCTTCTCGAGCAGCAGAGCGTTGGTGCACAGGTAGACGTATTTCTTGCGCGCCAGCAGCTTGCCGATGATCTCGGGCATCTCCTTGTGCAGCAGCGGCTCGCCGCCGGCGACCGCGATCACCGGGGCGCCGCACTCGGTGTCGGCGTCGAGGCACTCCTGCACCGAGAGGCGCTGGTTGAGGATCGGTGCGGGGTAGTCGATCTTGCCGCAGCCTGCGCAGGCGAGGTTGCAGCGGAACAGCGGCTCCAGCATCAGCACCAGCGGATAGCGCTTGCACCCGCGCAGGTGCTGCTTGACGACGTAGGCGCCGACCCTCACTGCCTGCATCAACGGTACGGCCATGGATTACAGCTCCTATGCCGGCCCTGGGCGGCCGGTCCTGTCGGTGTGCGCGCCTGTGCGCGCTCGGCACGCGGCGCATGGCGGTTCCGGCGCCGGCCGGGATCGCGACGGCACCTGACCTCGTGGTCGATAGCTATAGTCCAGGGCACGGTTTCACCGCAAACGTCGCGCGATCCACGACCATCTTCATCTCCGGTGACGCTGTGGCCCGCCTGCAACAATAAGTCTCCCCCGTCTGGCAAAACAGACGGATTTAGCGTTAGAAGCGCCGATCGGGTCACACCTGCCCGAACTCAGGGGCCGGCGTCCCAGCGGCAGCTGACGGCAACGAGAGGGATTGATCGCATGGACCAGCCGAGCACAGCTCCCGATCCCGCCGCCTCGAGGGCGGGCGCCGACAAGGGCGGGCGCGAGGCCAGGCTGCGTCCGGTCGAGAGCGGTGCCAAGCCCAGCCTGGGCCACAACTTCGGTCATAACTCCGCAGGCCTGCTGCGCACGCCGATGCTGGACCGCATCGAGAGCCCGCGAGACCTGCGCCACCTCACCGCCGAGCAGCTGACACAGGTTGCCAACGAGCTGCGCGCCGAGACGCTGGACACCGTCTCCACCACCGGCGGCCACCTCGGCGCCTCGCTCGGCGTGGTCGAGCTGACGGTGGCGCTGCACGCGGTGTTCGACACCCCGAGCGACCGCCTGATCTGGGACGTCGGCCACCAGACCTACCCGCATAAGATCCTGACTGAGCGACGCGACCGCATCCGCACGCTGCGCCAGCCGGGCGGCCTGTCCGGATTCACCCGGCGCTCGGAGAGCGTGTACGACCCGTTCGGCGCGGCGCACTCCTCGACCTCGATCTCCGCCGGCCTCGGCATGGCGACCGCGCACGACCTGCTGTCGGCGCAGGACTCCTCCTACAGGGACCGGCACGTCATCGCGGTGATCGGCGACGGCGCCATATCCGCCGGCATGGCCTACGAAGCGATGAACAACGCCGGGTCGTCGCGCGCCCGGCTCGTCGTGGTGCTGAACGACAACGAGATGTCGATCGCACCGCCGGTCGGCGCGATGAGCGCGTACCTGTCGCGTCTGATGTCGTCGCGCTCGTTCCTCAACCTGCGCGAGCTGGCGGGGCGGATGGCCAGGCGGCTGCCGCAGCCGATCGAGCGCACCGCCAAGCGCGCCGAGGAGTACGCGCGCGGCATCCTGACCGGCGGCACGCTGTTCGAGGAGCTGGGCTTCTACTACATCGGCCCGATCGACGGCCACAACATGGACCACCTGCTGCCGATCCTGCGCAACGTGCGCGAGGCGGACGAGCGCGGCCCGGTGCTGCTGCACGTGATCACCCAGAAGGGTCGCGGCTACGCGCCGGCGGAGGAGTCGGGCGACAAGTACCACGCCGTCAGCAAGTTCAACGTCGTCACCGGCGAGCAGGCGATCACCCCGCCCGGGCCGCCCACCTACACCTCGGTGTTCAGCCAGGGCCTGCTGGCGGCGGCGGAGGCCGATCCGCGGCTGGTCGCGATCACCGCAGCGATGCCGTCGGGCACCGGACTCGAGAAGTTCGCCCGACGCTTCCCCGACCGCTTCTTCGATGTCGGCATCGCCGAGCAGCACGCGGTCACCTTCGCCGCCGGCCTCGCCACCGAGGGGCTGCGGCCATTCTGCGCGATCTACTCCACCTTCCTGCAGCGCGCCTACGACCAGGTGGTGCACGACGTGGTGCTGCAGAACCTGCCCGTGCGCTTCGCCATCGACCGCGCCGGGCTGGTGGGTGCCGACGGCGCCACCCACGCCGGCTCGTTCGACCTGAACTATCTCGGCTGCCTGCCCAACATGACCATCATGGCGCCGTCGGACGAGCTCGAGCTGCTGCACATGACCGCGACCGCCGCGGCCTACGACGACGGCCCGATCGCCTTCCGCTACCCACGCGGCAACGGCCTCGGCCTAGCGCTGCCGGCGCAGGGCGAGGTCCTCCCGATCGGGCGCGGCCGGGTGCTGCGCGAGGCCGGCCGGCAGAGCGGGCGGCAGAAGGGCGGCATCGCGCTGCTCTCGCTGGGCACCCGCCTCGGCGAGGTGCTGCGCGCCGCCGACGCGCTGGCCGCACGCGGCCTGCCGCCGACCGTGGTGGATGCCCGCTTCGCCAAGCCGCTGGACACCGCGCTGATCGAGCGGCTGGCCCGCGACCACGCGGTGCTGATCACCGTCGAGGAGGGAGCCGCCGGCGGCTTCGGCAGCGCGGTGATGCATCACCTGGCGCATGCCGGGCTGCTCGACCACGTGCGGGTGCGGCCGATGACGCTGCCGGACAAGCTGATCGACCACAACACGCCGGCGGCCCAGATCGCCGAGGCGGGGCTGTCGAGCCGGCACGTGGTCGCCGTAGCACTCGCCGCACGCGGGGTGCCGCTCGGCGCGGCCGACGAGCTGGAGGGCTTGTCGGTCGGACGCTCCGGCCCGACATCATGAAGTCCATGAAAACGATGCTGCTCCTCGGCGCCCTGCTGGGCGCGCCGCCCCTGCTCGTGCCCGCGGCGACGCGACCGGCCGCGGCACAGGCCTCCGGTGCCGCGGTGGCGCCGGTCTCCGCCCTTTACGCCGCGCTGACCTCGATCCAGAAGGGCGGGGGCGCACCGTTCGAGCAGCGCGCGCAGCGTCTGGCGCCGGCGGTGGACGCCGCCTTCAACCTCTCGACCGTGCTGCAGACCTCGATCGGGCTGCGCTACCGCACCCTGCCGGATGCGCAGAAGCAGCAGCTCGGGCAGGTGTTCCGGCAGTTCACCATCGCCCGCTACGTGTCGAACTTCGGCAACAACAGCAGCGACACGCTGAAGGTGCTGCCCGACCCGCGCCCGTCGCCCTATGGCCGCGACCAGATCGTGCAGACCCAGATCGTCTCCGCCTCCGGCAGCGTCACCAAGGTGGACTACGTGATGCGGCAGTTCCCGCAGGGCTGGCAGGCGGTCGACGTGCTGCTCGACGGTCACATCAGCCAGGTCGCGGTGCAGCGATCGGACTTCGACTCGACGCTGTCGAGCGGCGACGCCACCCCGCTGATCGAGAGCCTCAGGAAGAAGATACAGAGCTTCTCCGAGACCTGACCGTCTCGCACGCAACCGCCAGCCGCGGGGTCCGAACGCGCCGGATGAGCTTCCCATGACCGCCCTGTCGCTCTCGCCGGCCCTGCTGGCCGTCGCCCTGGAAGGCATCGCCGTCCTGGGCTGCGTCCAGGCGCTGGCCGGCGCGATCCTGGTCGAGCGGTTCCGCCGCCGGGTGGGCGTGCAGCAGGCCGCCGCCGGCCCGGAGCTGGAGCTGCCGCCGATCACGGTGCTCAAGCCGCTGCACGGCGACGAGCCGATGCTCGAGGCGGCGCTGGAAGGCATCGTCACCCAGGGCTACCCGCGGTTCCAGGTGGTGTTCGGCGTGCAGAGCGCCGCCGATCCGGCCATCGCCGTGGTGCAGCGGCTGCGCCGGCGCTTCCCGGACCGCGACCTGTGCCTGGTGATCGATTCCACCGGGCACGGCGAGAACCGCAAGATCGGCAACCTGATCAACATGCTGCCGCACGCGGCGCACGACCTGCTGGTGATCTCGGACTCCGACATCCATGTCCGGCCCGACTACCTGCTGCAGGTGGCGCGCAGCTTCGCGGACGGGACGGTCGGGCTGGTCACGACGCTCTACCATGGCATCCCGGCCTCCCCCACGCTGTCGCGCCGCTTCGGCGCCGGGCAGATCAACCACAACTTCCTGCCCGGCGTGCTGCTGTCGCGCCTGCTCGGGCGGCAGGACTGCCTGGGCTCCACCATGGCGCTGCGTCGCGAAACGCTCGACGCGGTGGGGGGGCTGGCGATGCTCTCGGCGCACGTCGCCGACGATTCCGTGCTGGGCAAGCTGGTGCGCGGGCACGGCCGAAGCATCGCCATCGCGCCTTGCCTGACCGCGACCACGATCGCCGAGGCCGGGCCCGCCGACCTGTTCGCCCACGAGCTGCGCTGGGGCCGCACGGTGCGCGCGGTCGAGCCGCTCGGCTACGCGCTGTCGGCCGTGCAGTTCCCGCTGTTCTGGTCCAGCCTCGCCGTGGTCGCCGCCCCGCAGGCGGCCTGGGCCTGGAGCCTGTTCGCCGTGATGTGGGCGCTGCGCGGCGCCGTCGCCGCCCGCATCGACCGGCTGATCGCGAGCATGGGCGGCCGCGGCGGCACCACGCCGCTGCTGCTGCTGCCGGCGCGCGACTGGCTGTCGGCGCTGATCATGGCCGCGAGCTTCACCGGGCGCCGCGTCGCCTGGCGCGGCCAGACCATGCGCGTCTCCGGCTGGTCGGCGCACCGGGTCCCGGTGCAGTCGATCGCGCCGCCCACCATGTCGCACGCGCTGCTGGCGCGCAGCACCCGAATCCGGCTCAAGGTGACCGATCCATCATGATGAAGACCCTGTTCCTGCAGCCTCCCTCGTTCGACGGCTTCGATGGCGGCGCCGGCTCGCGCTACCAGGCCAAGCGCGAGATCAAGTCGTTCTGGTACCCGACCTGGCTCG
>CAXTOC010000204.1:0-5238 GCA_964245725.1 uncultured Acetobacteraceae bacterium
GAGAGGTTTACGCGAATGACGAGTATGATCTGGAGGGGGTGACGAGCATGGGAGCATTCGCACCCCAGCCTGGATCCGACATCTGCGAACAGCGCGTCTCAAGCGCGAGGGCGGCTGAGTTGAGCCCACTTTGCGCTCTACTGGGGGCGCGAGATCCATGTCGCTCGACATCACGAACGTGCTCAGGTTGCGAGATGATACCTTGGACCGGAAGCGGACCGTCCAGTTTGGAGCGCGATGGGTCGAGTTCATCTTGGTCATCCTGACTGAGCTAGGAAAGTCTAGGTGGGGCAAGGTCATGATCCGGGTCGCCGTCGCGTTTGCCTCCTTGCCTGCGGCCAGCGCTGACGCTGCGCAGCTGCTCACGCCGAACATGATCAGGCACGACATCGCCCAGTACGGCGCCAAGGCTGTCGTGAACAAGCTATACGAGGCAGACGCCTGGGATCAGGTCAAGGACAGGATCTCGGCGGGGTCAGCGGGCTGGATCAGGCCAGCACTCGCGCTGTCTGATGGTACTGATGCGGCCACGTCGGAGGAGCTCGGTGAAAGCTTGATCCCGCGCTGCCGAAAGCGCCCGCGGCCGTGCTTGCCGTTGTCGATCGCAGCGGCCGCCGATACTGGCCATGGAGAGTGGACGAAGTGTGCAGCGCATCTTCCTATGAGGGTGATCCCACCGACGTGCCCCGCTATCGTGCGCGCGTGATCGAGGCGGTTAGCCGCGTCGGCGATCCTCGATTGATCGCGAGGCGAAAGGCTTGCCTGGCGCACCTGCGGGCGAGCGCGCGATGAGGCTTGGCAACATGAAACTGATGCGATTGGCCGGAGCGGCGGCAGCGCTCTGCTTACTCGTCGCGGCAGCGCCGTCGCCGCGTGTAGCTGGCCTGCAGCCGATCGCTCTTCATGACGGCGTCAACACCGTTCCCGGATTCCTGCCGAGTGGCACGACGGCAATCATTATCCAAGCTTGGCGTGCCACCGGCAACGCGCACGGGCATCATGACTGGCTGGTGCTGGGGTCGACAGCGGAAGGGCACGCCGCGGTCGAGGTAACGCTGGTGAACCCGACTTCCAAGCAGCTTGACGACGTAATCGGGGATGCGCCATTCGACGGCGAGCGCGTGCTCGCCACCGTCCGCTTCGCACGTGGCACCGCCGAGGGAAGACCGGTAAGCCTACTCCTCCAAGCGAAGCTTGACGATCCGCCCAGCGGCATACCTGCCGATCATGCGACCGCCACGGTGCGGGTCTTCCGCCTTGAAGCCACCGATGGCGCTCCTGGCGAGTCACCGCTCGAGTTCCGGCCGATTTCGAGCGTGACGACGGCCAAACGTTACTGCAACGCCGAGCTGGCATTGTCGCAGGTCCTGGCGGTGCCGCTGCCCGCGAACTATGGCGGCCCGAACAAGGTCGACGGATGCTTCGCGTCCTGATCTAGGGGTGGCCGTATCGGCTGCGCGGGAATAGTCGCGTCCTTTCCGTCCGGAGCTGCTGCATAGGCGATCCGGGCCGCCTCCCGAGCAGCACGCCGTTCCCGAACGAGAACCTTCGGCAGGAAGACAGTCCCACAGCTGGGCGGCCCAGCGACAGCAGGTGCCGCCTTCCCGAAACCCGTAATCAAATCATCGATGCCAAATTGCGCGTTCGGAGAAATCAGAAAGGCTTAGGTGTTCGGCACGGTGATCACGCTATCGATCCTGCCGGCTCGGCTGTGACCCTGCGGCGCCGCGACAGCAGCGCTGCGGTCAGGCCGCAGCCGGCGGCGAAGGTCAGCCACGCGCCGGGCATCGCGCGGTCGCCGGTGACGTGGATCAGCACGGTGCAGATCGCCGGCGTCAGGCCGCCGACGCAGGTGGCCAGGCTGTAGGCGAGGCTGAAGCCGGAGCTGCGCACCCGTGCCGGCACCAGCTCGGTCAGGTACACCACCATCGCGCCGTTGTAGGCGCCGTACAGCAGCGACAGCCACAGCTCCACCAGCAGCAGCCGGCCGAAGGAGGGTGCGACCGTGAGCCAGAGCATCGCCGGGTAGGCGGTCGCGATCATCGCCAGCGTCGCGGCCACCAGGATCGGCACCCGCCCGATACGATCCGACAGCGCGCCCGACGCCGGCAGCCACACCAGGTTCGACAGCCCGACGCACAGCGTCACCACCAGGCTCGCCCGGTCCGACAGGTGCAGCACGGCGCTGCCGAAGGTCGGGGTGTAGGCGGTGATCACGTAGAACGAGCTCGTGGTCATCACCACCAGCAGCATGCCCAAGGTGACCACCCGCCAGTTCGCCGCCAGCGTGCGTCCCACCTCGCGCAGGTCGGGATGATCCGGCAGGGCGGCGAAGCTGGCACTCTCGCGCAGCGAGCGCCGCAGCACCAGCAGCAGCGGCACGATCGAGCAGCCGATCAGCAGCGGCAGGCGCCAGCCCCAGTCGTCCATCTGCCGCACCGACAGCAGCCCGCCGAGCCCGACGCCGATCAGCGACACCAGCACCACCGCCACCTGCTGGCTCGCCGACTGGGCCGACACCAGCAGGCCGGCCCGTCCGGGTGCGGCGATCTCCGACAGGTAGACCGAGCTGGAACCCAGCTCGGCGCCAGCCGAGAAGCCCTGGATCAGCCGGCCGGCCAGGACCAGCAGGGGTGCGGCGAGGCCCAGCGTCGCGTAGCCCGGCACGCAGGCGAGCAGCAGCGTGCCCACCGACATCAGGCTCAGGGTCAGCAACAGGCCGCGCCGGCGGCCCACGCGGTCGACATAGGCGCCGAGCAGCAGGGCGCCGAGCGGGCGCATCAGGAAGCCGGCGCCGAAGGTCGTCAGCGACAGCAGCAGCGAGGCGAAGGCGCTGCGGGCAGGAAAGAAGGTGCCGGCGATGGCGCGGGCGTAGTAGCCGAACACCATGAAGTCGTACATCTCGAGGAAATTGCCGCTGGCGACCTGGATCACGGCGCGCAGCGGGCGCGGCTGGACCGCGCCCGAGGGCCAGGGCTCCGCCCTGGACTCGCCGGGGCCTGAGGCCCCGGACCCCCGTAACGAGGTTCCTGCGCGCATCTCAGCCGCCGCGGGGGCTTCGCACCGGAAAGGCGGCTCGCAGCGACCGGCCGCCCGCGAAGCGCAGCGTCACCGCGACGCTGCGACCGGCCTGCACGGCCGGAGTGGGATGCTCGCACATCAGGTGGTAGCCGCCCGGCGCGAACCGCACCGCGCCGTGCCCGGTGACCGGCACCGCGGCGACCGGCCGCATGGTGGTCATCCCAGGCATGGCCCCCATGCCCTCGCGGGCGTTGCCCGGATCCAGGCCGCTCATGGCGCTCATGGCGTGCTCGCGGATCGTCTGGTGCAGCGTCAGGCTGCCGCAGTCGGGGGAGGAGGCGCCGACCAGCTGCACGGTAGCGCCCGAGTCGTTGCGCAGCGTGAAGTAGCCGGCGGCGGGTAGCCCAGGCGCCAGTTCCCGGATCCACGCATCCACGAGCGAGAGGCCGGGCGCGTCCTGCGCCGCCGCCGGCACGGCACCGGCGAGCAGCAGGCCGAGGAGCGGCAGCAGCCTCACGCGGGACGTGCGGCCCTGCGCTTCGGGGCGCGCATGAACCGCCTAGCGAGCCGCACCAGCGCCGGCATGGTGGTCGGGCGCAGCAGCCGGCGGTCGTAGCCGGCGAAGCGTCGGTCGTTCTCCTCCAGGCACAGCCCCATCAGCTCGCGCACGCTGATCTCCTCGTCGCTGACCGACTTAGCGCCGTTGACCGTGAAGTTGTTGTCCTGCGCCACCTCCTTGCCCTCGCCGTCCATGCCGCGGGCAAGCCCAATCCGCTCCCAGCCCAGGAACACCCAGACCGCGGCGACGCGCAGCTCGAACCAGGGCCGCTTCCACGCCGGCATGGTGCGCCGGTGCCACGCCACCCAGTTCGCGAACAGCAGGATGTGCCGGCACTCCTCCTGCATCACCGGCTCGAAGGTGTCGATCAGCGGCTGCGGGAAGAAGCCCGACCGGCGCGCCATCTCGAACAGCCCAAAGGCGAAGAAGCTGTCGACGCACTCGCTGTAGCCGGTGACCATGTACGCCCACTCGGCGTCGCGCGGGCGCACGTACTCGGGCTCGACCGCCAGCTTGATGCCGTAGAAGGCGACCATGCGCGACAGCACCTCCTTGTGCCGGTTCTCCTCCCAGGCGTTCAGCCCGATCGCCTGCTTCAGCGCCGGGTCGCCCAGCATGTCGGCGTAGGCCTGCATGCGCAGCCTTGCCTTCCCCTCCGTCTGCACCGCGATGTCCCAGATCGGCAGCGCCGTGATCCGCGCCAGCGTCGCCGCGTCGAGCGTCGGCCAGTCGATCACCGAGGGCTTGTACGGGTTGAAGGTGTCGTGGAACATCGCGCACATGGCGCGCTTGTGCGCCTCGCTCCCCGGACGCAGCCGGCCCGCCTCGGCGCTGCGCCAGTGCCGCGCGGCGCGATCCGCGGCCTCGACCACCGCCCCGCTGGGCATGGCGTCGACCGCGCCGGACCGCGTCAGGTCACCCGGCGCGGGTGGAAGCCGGGAGAGGCCGATCGATGGGTTCATGCGGGGAAGGTCCTGAAAAGTTCGGGCGAGGTCGCCCAGGCTGCGCCGGATCGAGGCTCTTGTCAGCAACCGGTGCAGGGAGCAGGTAGTTTCGGCGCGCGGGGCGCGGACTCCAGAGCTCGAGGATCACCGGCCGTCATGCGCTGTCCCTTCTGCGGCCATGACGACACCCAGGTCAAAGACAGCCGCCCGAACGAGGACGCGGCCGCGATACGCCGGCGTCGCTTCTGCCCCGGCTGCGGCCAGCGCTTCACCACCATCGAGCGGGTGCAGCTGCGCGAGCTGGTGGTGATCAAGGTGGACGGGCGGCGCGTGCCGTTCGAGCGCGAGAAGCTGCTGCAGTCGATCCGCATCGCCATGCGCAAGCGGCCGATCCACGAGGAGCGCATCGAGCGGATCGTCAACGGGCTGGTGCGCAAGCTGGAGGCCTCCGGCGAGAACGAGATCCCCAGCACGCAGCTCGGCGAGCTGGTGATGGACACGCTGCGCGAGGTGGATGCCGTGGCCTACGTCCGCTTCGCCAGCGTCTATCGCGACTTCCGCGAGGCGCGCGACTTCGAGGCGATCCTCGGCTCGCTGACCAGCCTGCCGCCCACCGGCCCGGCCGCGCCGCCCGACGCGGCCGAGGCTGGACGGGCGGAGGCAAAGGGACGATGAAGCGCCCATGAGCGAGAGCGACACGTCCCCGTCTTCCTC
>CAXTOC010000205.1:0-300 GCA_964245725.1 uncultured Acetobacteraceae bacterium
GGCCGGAGGCGGTGCGGGCGCTGCAGGATCGCCACGGCGCCGCCGCGGTCGGCGAGGCGGTCGAGCACGCCATGGCCGGCCTGGCCCAGGCGCTGGTAAGGGCCGGCGTCCGACGGCTGGTGATCGCCGGCGGCGAAACCTCGGGCGCCGTCGTCGCCCGTCTGGGCCTGGAGGCGTTCCGGATCGGCACCGCGATCGCGCCGGGCGTGCCGGTGCTGCACGCGGTCGGCGGCGATCCGGAGGGCGTTACGCTTGCCCTGAAGTCCGGCAATTTCGGCGGCGAAGACTTCTTCGCCCGCG
>CAXTOC010000205.1:319-5235 GCA_964245725.1 uncultured Acetobacteraceae bacterium
AAGCCTAGCAGCGTCGCAGGCCTAGCGACGGCCACCGCGGAAGCCGCCGCCGTAGTAGCCATGCCCGTAATAGCCATGCCCGTAGAAGCCGCGCCCGTAATAGCCGCGCCCGAAATAGAAGCTCGGGCCGAAGAAGCCGGCACCGAAGAAGCCGGGGCCGTAGAAGCCGTCCCAGCCGAAGCCGCCGAAACCGTAGCCCGGCCCGAAGCCGTACGGATAGCCGTAGCCGTATGCGTAGTCCGGGTAGCCGTAGCCGACCGGGACGGCGGTGCTGATCTGCCCCGGCGTCGGCAGCTTGTTGCCGTAGGAGGCCATGCAGGCGGCATAGGTGGCATCGTAGTTGTGCTGCACCACCGCGTCCGACAGCTCGCCGTTATCGGCGCCGATCGCCGTGCCGGCAAGCAGGCCGGTGCCCGCACCGGCGGCGGCGCCGATGCCCGGGTTGCCCGCGGCCGCACCGAGCAGGGCACCGGCACCGGCGCCGACCAGCGTGCCGACGGCGGCGCCGCCGACCGCGGAACGTCCGGTGTTGCCGCCGTTGTAGCCGCTGCGGCTCAAGGCGGACTGCCGACAGTAGGTGTCCTCGCTGAGGAAGCGGTCGAAGGTCTTGCCGTCGGAGGGAAGTGCCACGAAGCTCGGGCCGGCCGGCGGCGAGACCGCGCAGGCGCCGAGACCGAACAGCAGCGGAAGTGGGGTCAGGCTGAGGAGGGTGCGGATGCGTGCCATGTCCGAGCTCATGCAAGATCGCTGCCGCGGGACGGGCAGCCGCAGCCACAGATGGGGTGGCCGGAAGGTCCCGACTATGCCTGTTCGTTTAAGAAATGTAAGCGTCGATCACACGTCCGCGCCGACCCGGTCATAGCCCCGCGCGCGGTAGACGATCGCGGCCGCCAGCCAGGCCAGCACGAACACGCCGACGATCAGGTAGCCGAGCACGCCGAAATTCTGGTTCAGCGCGTCGATCGCCTCCCAGAACAGGCCGTGCAGCGCGAATCGCTGCCCCATCAGCCCGAGCGCCTCGATGCCGCCGACCAGCACCGCGACCACCACCGAGACCAGCGTGATCGCCATGTTGTAGTAGAGCTTGCGCACCGGATGGACCAAGGCCCAGCCATAGGCGCCGAGCATCAGCACGCTGTCGACGGTGTCGACCAGCGACATGCCGACCGTGAACAGGGCGGGGAACACCAGGATCGACCAGATCGGCATCCCGTGCGAGGCGCCGACGGCGGAGATGCCGAGCAGGCTCACCTCGGTGGCGGTGTCGAAGCCGAGCCCGAACAGCATGCCGAGCGGATACATGTGCCAGCTGCGCCCGATCCGGCGCAGCAGTGGGCGGAAGATGCGCGCGAAGAAGCCGCGGCCGGACAGCAGCAGGTCGAGATGATCGGCCTCCATGCGCTCGCCGGCGCAGACCCTGCGGAAGTTGCGGCGCAGCGACAGCAGGATGGCGACGTTCATCACCGCGATGGCCAGCAGGAACAGCGACGAGACCAGTGTGCCGACGATGCCGCCGATGCCGTGCAGGACGCCGAGGCTGGCGCCGAACCGGGTCGCGGTGGCGGCGATGGCGACCGAGGCCGCGACCACGACCGTGGAGTGGCCCAGCGAGAAGAACAGCCCGACGCAGAGCGGCCGCTGCCCGTCCTGCATCAGCGTGCGGGTGACGTTGTCGATCGCCGCGACGTGGTCGGCATCGACCGCGTGACGCAGCCCGAAGCCGTACGCCAGCAGCGCCGTGCCGAGCAGGATCGGGGTGTGGTGGAAGGCGAGCAGCGCCCAGGCCCAGGCGGCCAGGTTGGCCGCGATCAGCCCGACCCACAGCAGGCCCAGGCGCCGGCGCAGCGGCAGGCCGGTCAGCCCGGCCCCGGCTAGCCGAGCCATTGCGGGTTGTGCACCGTCCCGTCGAAGTGGTTGGACACCTTGTACTTCTCGGTGTGCCCGTCCTGCGCCAGGGCGGCGGTGCGCTGCAGGATCGAGGCGCGCTGCTCGGGGGTGAGCGGCACGAAGCTGCGCACCGCCTGCAGCGCCTGCTGCAGGATCTCCGGGCTGTCGATGCCGGTGATCTGCAGCGCCACCGGCAAGCTCATCGGGTACTGCAGCATCTCGATCGGCGACACCGCCTTGGTGTCCACGATGAACGGGTCGCCGAACGCCTTCATGCCCATCACCGCGGTGCCGTGCGCGAGCGCCACCGGCAGCACGCCCTGCTCGAAGCTGTCGAAGTGCGCGTCCATGACGTTGAGAGGCATCTGCACGGTGTCGAAGTGGAAGCCGTGCCGGTCGGCGACCTCGAACATGTGCTTGTGGATCGCCGGGCTCTTGTGGCCGGTGAAGCCGATATAGCGCAGCTTGCCCTGCTCGCGCGCCTTCAGCACCGCCTCCAGCGCGCCGCCGTCGGCGAACACCCGCTCGGGATCGTCCATGCGGATGATCTCGTGGAACTGCAGCAGGTCGACGTGATCTGTCTGCAGCCGGGTCAGCGACTCCTCGATCTGGCGCATCGCCACCTTGGCGGACCGGCCGTCGATCTTGGTCATCAGGAAGGTGCGCGACCGCCAGCCGCGCGCCAGCGCCCGGCCGAGCCGGACCTCGCTGGCGCCACCGTTGTAGTCCCAGCAATTGTCGCAGAAGTTGATTCCGGACTCGATCGCGGCGTGCACCACGCGGATCGCCTCGGCGTTGGTCATGCCGCCCGGCTTGGCGAGGTGGTAGCCGCCGAGCCCGACCAGCGAGACCCGCTCGCCGGTGCGTCCGAGCGCGCGGTACTTCATGTCCGGATGCTCGGCGATCTGCGAGGTCACCGGACCGGTGGCGCGTATCGCACCACCCTGGCTGGTCTCGATCTGGGCGTAGGCGGCGGGCGCCACCGCCGCAGCGGCCACGCCGGCGGCGGTGGCCTTGATGAAGGTGCGTCGTTCCATGGGCTCTCTCCTCCGTGGCGGGTTCAGTCGGGCGTCGCGGCCGGCACGCCGGGCACGCGCCCGAGCACGCGCATCGCGGCGCACCCGGCGCCGTAGCCGTTGTCGATGTTGACGGTGACGATCCCCGGCGCGCAGCTGGCCAGGATCGCGTTCAGGGCGGCATGGCCGCCGGTCGCGACGCCGTACCCGACCGAGGTCGGCACCGCGACGATGACGCCGCCGACCAGCCCGCCGAGCACGCTCGGCAGGGCGGCGTCCATGCCGGCCGCGACGATCAGCACCGGCATGCGTCGCAGCTCGTCGAGCCGGCGCATCAGACGCCACAGTCCGGCCACGCCGACATCGGCGACCAGGGTCGCGTCGTGGCCGTCGAAGCGGAGCGTCCGCGCCGCCTCGCGGGCGACGGAAAGGTCCGAGGTCCCGGCGGTGACGATCCCGACCTGCGGCGGACCGCGCAGCGGCTGCGGCGCGCCCCAGAACGCGGTGCGGGAGAGCGGGTCGTACTCGAGGCCGTCACGCGTCGAGGCCGGCAGTGCGGCGAAGCGCTCGGGATCGAGCCGGGTGAGCAGCAGCGGCGCCTGCGCGCGCTCCAGGATCGCCGCGATCTGGGCGGCGGTCTTGCCGGCGCAGAACACCGCCTCGCCGAAGCCGATGCGCCCCGCGCGCGCCTCGTCGAGCACGAACTCGGGCGCGGATCCGGGTGCAGTCCCGCTCACGGCAGGCGACGGATGAAGGCGCTGCCGTTGCGGTAGGGCGCAAAATCCACCCGCGCCGCGAGCCCGGCGGCGCGGCCGAGGGCGGCGAGCTCGTCGCCGAGCCGCTCGCTGGCCGCGTGATCCAGCGCCTCCAGCGCGGCCTCGTCGAGCTCGACGACGATGCGGCCGGCACGCACGCGGCAGCGCACGGTGCGCGGCGAGAGCAGTGCTGCGACGTGCCGCTCGGCGGCGTGCACCATCGCCAGGACCGCGGGCTCGATGCGGATGCCGGTCTCGATCCGGCTCGACAGGCAGGGCGCCGAGGGCAGTTCGGCGAGCGCTCCGAGACCGAGCCGGCTTGCCAGCGCACGCACCGTAAGCTTGTCGATCCGCGCCTGCACGAAGGGATGACGCACCGCGTGCCGCCGCGCCGCCTCCAGTCCGGGGCGGTACTCGCCGAGATCGTCGAGGTTGGTGCCGGACAGGATGGTGCGGTCGGTGCGGGCGGCGACCGCCCCGTACAGGCTGGTCTTGCAGAAGAAGCAGCGATCCACCGGGTTGTCGCGGTAGCGCGGATCGTCGAACTCGCCGGCGTCGAACACGTCGAGCGACCAGCCCTGACGATCAGCCAGCGCGCGGGTGCGCGCCGTCGCCTCGGCCGGCACCGCCGGCGAGGTCGCGTGGTGCATGCTGACGCGCGCGCCGAGCAGCCGGTGCGCAGCGGTGGCGAGGGTCAGGCTGTCGATGCCGCCGCTGACCGCGATCGCCGCCGCATCGATCCCGGAGAGCTCGGCATCGAGCCGCCCGAGTGCGTCCGCGACGTTCATTCGCCTGCTCCCCGCTCCGCTGCCGCCTCGGCGTCGCGACGCAGCCGCTTGCGCGACGCCTGCCCCGCCAGACCGAGCACGTCGTCGGACTCCGCCTTGCCGCTGACGCCGCCGGGACGCTCGACCAGCTTGACCCGCACCGCCTGGCCGTCCACCGGCACCTCGACCAGCCGACGCGCCAGCGCCCGGCCCTGCACGAGCTGCGTGCGCAGGCCGATCGTCGTGGTCTCCTCGAAGCACAGCCCGACCACGGCGTCGAGCGCGTCCGGCCGCGCCAGCACCTGCACGTGGGTGGCCAGGCGCCCCTTCTTGCCGTAGGCCGCCATCTGGACCACGTCGTGCACGCCTTCGGCGGCGCGTATCCGCTCCAGTCCGGCGCCGAGCTCCTCGCCCGACTGGTCGTCGACCTCGAAAGTGATCACCGCCAGTTCCCGATGCTCCAGCGTGGATGCCCCTGCATCGAACACGAG
>CAXTOC010000206.1:0-5198 GCA_964245725.1 uncultured Acetobacteraceae bacterium
GCACGGCGTCGTCACCGAGCTGGCGCGCGGCCGCGCGTGCGCCGGAGGCGGGCTGACCCGCCGCGGCGGTCAGCGTATCGACAGGCCCTGGCCCAGCCGGCGCAGGCCGCGAGCGATCGCCCAGATGGTCCAGACCAGCCACCAGGCGCCGACCGCCCACGGCACCACCATGAACACCAGCCCGACGCCGAACGTGATCGCGCCCAGCCCGACCACCAGCGCGTGCAGCACGAAGATGGCGATGAACGCCAGCACGCAGTGCCAGAAGATGCGGATCTGCCAGTCCAGGTGCGAGCGCACCAGGGCCGAGCACCGGCCGCGCTTCAGGTAGGCGAGCAGCACGCCCACCGGCGCGGTGATGCCGGTGAAGAAGGCCGCGATGTAGAGCGCGTAGGTGACGGTGGCGAGGCTGCGGCCACCATCCGCGTCCACTGGCGTGGCAGTGTCGATACGGAAGCGGTCGATTGCACGATAGGCCATGATGCTGCGCGTCTCCACGAGGGTTGGTCGGCTCCTCCGCAAGCGGCGTGCCAAGCCGGCGCCGGCGGAACCCCGACGCGCGACGGGACGCGGTTGGTCAGATGCGCCAACATGAGGCGCGGCTGGTCACGCCAACCCCTCCGCCGCGAGCGTCCAGGAGGCGCGCACCTGCTCTCCGGGCGGGACCAGCAGCAGATGCGGCTTGGCTGCGAACTCGCCCGCGAAGCCCTCCGGGCTGGCCAGGCCGCACCAGGGTTCGATGCAGAGGAACGCGGCACCCGGCTTGGACCAGATGCCGAGCTGACGGAACCCGCTCCAGCCGATCCGCAGGCCGGCGCCGCCGGGGATGCCGTAGCGCAGCGAGCGGCTGGCCGGCGCCTCGAGGATCACCGCGTCGTCGGCGAACAGCGCGGGATCGAGCGCCAGGCGGTCGCCGCGTATCGGCGTCGGCAGCCGGTCCGGGCGGAGCAGGCCGTCGCGCAGCCTGCGGATCGGCGCCGGCTCGGCGGATGCGAAGACGATCTCGTGCGCCTCGGGCGGCAGCTCCGGATCGAGCGGCCAGTTGAACGCGGGGTGCGCGCCGAGTGAGGCCGGCAGCACCGTGCGCGCCGGGTTGGAGAGGGCGTAGGAGACGGTCAGGGTGGCCGCCTCGATGCGGTACCCGATCTCGAGGCGGAAGGCGAACGGGTAGCTCTCGCGGCTGTCCGCGTCGTCCTCGAGCAGCAGCCGGCAGTGGCGCGCCTCTCGCTCGAGGAAGCGGAACGCGCGGTCGCGGGCGAAGCCGTGCTGGGTCATGCGCATGGGCCGCCCGTCATGCAGCAGGGTGTCGTGCGCCAGCCGGCCGACGATCGGAAACAGCACCGGGGCATGCCGGGGCCACGCCGCGCCCGCCTGCCATAGCAGCTCGCGCGACGACGCGGCGCCGTCTGCCTGGCCAGCGCGACTCCGGATCGAGTGCAGCTCGGCGCCGTGCGCGGCGACGACGGCGGTGAGGCCCGCATCGCCGATCTGCTGACGGTCGGTCTCGGCCATGGCGCGTGCGTTCCCTTGCCCCGGTGAAGCGCGGATCATAGGCGCGGGCAAACCGCGGTGCTGCAACTCTGACGGTTCGCAGCCGTTACGCCAGCATTCCATAAACGTCTAGGACCTGGAGCGACACGCCTATGATTCGCAAGTCTGCCTCCCTGCTCGCCGCGGCCCTCCTGGGCATGGCGACACTCGGGCTCTCGGCCTGCAACACGATCTCCGGTGCCGGCAAGGACGTCAGCGCCGTCGGCCACGACGTGAGCCGCGGCTCGGACGCCACCTCCGACGCGATCAGCGACAAGACCGGCGCGTCGCAGAAGTAGGTCCTGACGACCGCCGCGCGCCGCGACGCGTCGGGTAGGGGAGGTCGTCCTTCCCCCAGGGGCGGCCCACCGGGCGGCCCACCGGGCGGCCCGCCGGGCGGCCCGCCGGCCGCCCCACCAGCTGCCCCGCGAGACGATGCGTGACGGCATCCTGGTGGCGATGCGCCTTCCCTTACGCGTCGCGATCGACGCCAACCAGTCGGCTCTCCCTTCATAATCCCTGCCGATCCGTGCATTGTCGCCGGCTCGTCCGGCCGGCTGCGGCCGGCGCGGGTCCGGAGGCGGTGCTGTGGAGCAGGACGAGCATCGGGAGCGTGATCGAGCCGAACCCGATCCGCATCGGCGATCGAGGACGCATCCAGCCATGTCGCCTGAGGCGAGACCAAGCATCGGGCTGCCGAAGGCGCGTACGGGCATCATGGGGTTCGACGAGGTCACCTTGGGCGGCCTGCCGGCCGGGCGTGCGTCGCTGGTCTGCGGCGCCGCCGGCTGCGGCAAGACGCTGTTCGCGGTCACGTTCCTGGTACGCGGCGCCACCGAGTTCGGCGAGCCCGGCGTGTTCATGAGCTTCGAAGAGCGCGCCGACGACCTCGCGGCGAACGTGGCCTCGCTCGGCTACGATCTTGAGGGGCTGGTCGCCACGGACAGGCTCGCCATCGACCATGTCCGCATCGAGCGCAGCGAGATCGAGGAGACCGGGGGGTACGACCTGGAGGGGCTGTTCGTGCGGCTCGCCTACGCGGTGGACCGGATCGGCGCCAGGCGCGTCGTGCTGGACACCATCGAGACCCTGTTCGCGGGGCTGTCCGACCTCGCGGTGCTGCGCGCCGAGCTGCGCCGCCTGTTCGGCTGGCTCAAGGATCGTGGTCTGACCACGGTGATCACCGGCGAGCGCGGCGAGGGTCAGCTGACCCGACAGGGGCTCGAGGAGTACGTCTCGGACTGCGTGGTGCTGCTCGACAACCGCACCCTGGATCAGGTCACCACGCGTCGGCTGCGCGTGGTCAAGTATCGCGGCTCGGCGCACGGCACCAACGAGTACCCGTTCCTGATCGACGGCCACGGCATGAGCGTGCTGCCGGTCACCTCGGCCGGGCTCAGCCACGCGGTGTCGAACGAGGTCATCGGCAGCGGCATCGCCGGCCTCGACGCGATGCTCGGTGCCGGTGGCTTCTTCCGCGGCTCCAGCATCCTGCTGTCCGGCCTCGCCGGAACCGGCAAGAGCACGGTCGCCGCGCACTTCGCCGACGCGTCCTGCCGGCGCGGCGAACGCTGCCTGTTCTGCGTGTTCGAGGAGAGCCCCGAGCAGATCTGCCGTAACGCGGGCTCAGTCGGGCTCGACCTGCGGCGGCACGTCGAGAGCGGCTTGCTGCGCTTCGAGGCCGCCCGCCCGAGCCTGTACGGGCTGGAGACGCACCTCGCGCGCATGCATCGGGACCTCGACGCGTTTGATCCGGCGCTGGTGGTGATCGATCCGATCTCGGCGCTGCGCGGCCCGGACGCCGACGTGTACGCGGCCCTGCTGCGCATGGTCGACCTGATGAAGGGGCGCGTCATCACCGCGCTGTTCACCAGCCTGCGCAGCGATGCCGCGGCACCGGGCGGCGTCGACCTCGGCCTGTCCTCGCTGATGGATGCATGGCTCCGGCTGAACGACGTCGAGCTCGACGGCGAGCGCAACCGCACGCTCTACGTCATCAAGGCGCGCGGCATGAGCCATTCCAACCAGGTGCGCGAGTACCGGATGAACGAAGCCGGCATCGAGCTCATCGAGGCCTATTTCGGCCCCGGCGGCGTCCTGACCGGCAGCGCCCGCATCGCCCAGGAGGGCCGCGAGCGCGGCGCCGCCGAACGACGTCAGCGCGACATCGAGCGGCGTCGACGCGAGCTGATCCGTCGCCGCGAGGCGGTCGAGAGGCAGGTCGGCGAGCTGCGCGCCGAACTGGAGATCGAGGAGCGGGAGATGCTGATGCTGCTCGAACAGGAAGAGGCGCGCGAGGCGGGCCTGCGCAGCGAGCATGCATCGGTCGCGGCGCGAAGGGGTGCGGCCGAGTGAGCGATGCGGCGTCTCCTCAGGGAAAGGATGACCGCGGGTCGGACGACGCCGCTTCCGGCCATTACCGGCTGCGTCTATACGTCGCCGGGCAGACCGCGAAGTCGCTCGCGGCGGTGGCCAACCTGAAGCGGGTCTGCGAGGACCACCTCGCCGGGCGCTACGACATCGAGGTGATCGACCTGCTGCAGAGCCCGCAGCTCGCCGCCGGCGACCAGATCCTGGCCATCCCTACCCTCGTGCGCCGGCTGCCGGCACCCCTGAAGCGGATCATCGGCGACCTGTCCGACACCGAGAAGGTGCTGGTGGGTCTCGACATACGCGCCAAGCCGTCGCCTTGAGCGACCGCGGCCCCATCGGATCAGCTCCGGGCCGGCCGGTCTACAAGCTGCGGCTGTTCGTGGCCGGCACCACCGCCAACTCGCGTCGTGCCATCGACAACCTGCGCCGCATCTGCGGCACCTACCTGCCGGGAGGGGTCGACCTCGAGATCATCGACATCTACCAGCAGCCGGAGCTCGCGGGAGACCATCAGGTGTTGGCGGCGCCGACGCTGGTGAAGCTGCTGCCGCTGCCGGTGCGACGCATCATCGGTGACCTGTCGCACGAGCAGCGGGTGCTGCGCGGCCTGGAGCTGCTGCCGCCGACCGGTCATGGTCGCGATGTGCGCTGAGCGCCCGCGCAGGCCGCGCGGCCCGGACCCGCTGCAGGTCGGATACCGGCAGCGGATCGAGGAGCTGCAGGCGAGGCTGGAGGAGAGCGAGGACACGCTCGATGCGATCCGGCGCGGCGACATCGACGCCGTCGTCGTGGGCGGCGAGGAGCAACGACGCGTCTACACGCTGGAGAACGCCGACCGCCCGTACCGCGTGCTGATCGAGCAGATCCAGGAGGGTGCGGTCACGCTGAGCGAGGACGGCACCGTGCTGTACTGCAACCGCCGCCTCGCCGAGCTGCTGCGCACGCCGCAGGAGCGGGTCATCGGGCAGCGGCTCGGGCAGTACGTGCTGCCGTCGGAACGGGGCGACTTCGCGCGGCTGCTGGAAGCGGCGCTGCAGGCGGGGGCGCGAGGCGAGCTGACCCTGCAGGACGCCGAGGGTGCGCGCATCCCGGTCTACCTGTCGGTCAGCCCGCTGCGCCAGGGCGACGACGCGGCGTTGCTGTGCGGCGTGCTCACCGACCTCACGCAGCAGAAGCTGCACCTGCGCGAGCTCGCCGAGGCCAACCGGCGGCTGCTCGCTGAAGGGGAGGAGCGCGGGCGCATCGAGGAGGCGCTGCGTCAGAGCCAGAAGATGGAGGCGGTGGGTCAGCTGACG
>CAXTOC010000207.1:0-5174 GCA_964245725.1 uncultured Acetobacteraceae bacterium
TCGCACTGGTCGCAACCGTCTGTTTCTGGCTGACCTGATCGAGTCGACAGCCTAGAGAAGGCTGCTCACGAGGGCACCATCTGCGGCGGTCGCAGGAGAGTAGACGACCAGGATCAGGTCAGGATGACCTTCCACGACCAGCGCCGTGTAAGCGAGTGCGATCGCGCCCGCTCGATCATGCCGGAGGTGCTTCAGCCCCTCATCATGGAGGCTGACGTCGTTTCCCTCCCACAGCGCCTGAAACTCAGGGCTTTCCCGCGAGAGCTGGTCCACCACCTCCGTGATCCGGCCGCCCATCCCGACCCGGGCCGCCTCGAGGCGGAACCGGGCGACGGCGAGGCGCACGTCGTGCTCCCAGTCGGTGAGCTGGCGACGGAGCCGCTGGTCGAGGAAGTGGAGGCGGAGCAGGTTACGCTGCTCGGCGGGAATGGAGCCGAAATCGCCGAAGACGGCCGTGGCGGCGCGGTTTCAGGCGATCAGGTCGGAAGCCGCCGTCTTGACCAGCGCGCGGCTGGTCGTGAGCGCGTCGATCAGCCGTCTCAGGCCCGGAGGGATGTCATCGGACGAGCGGTAGGATGATGCCGGAGGTGGGCGGCGTTGCGCGAGGATGAACAGGTGCTCCCGCTCGGCCACGGTCATCTGCAGCGCGGCAGCGAGCCGATCCAGGGCGGTCGCCGAGGGCAGATCACCCCGGCCCTGCTCCAGCCAGGTGTACCAGGTCGGGCTCACCCTGGCGCGCTGGGCGACCTCCTCGCGGCGGAGCCCGGCTGTCCGTCGCGCTTCGCGCTCGTAGCCCAGTGCTTCCGGGTCCAGCCGCAGGCGGCGGTCCCGCAGGTATGTCCCCAGGCGGTTATCTACCCGATCGGGTGAGGTCTCGCGGTCCGCAAGGCCGGCGGCGGCTGTCTTCGATCTCATGTGCGTCAACCTGGTGTCGGGGGATCGCTCCGGCCCAGCTTGCGGCCATCGTAGGTCGTCGTCACGCGCGAGATCAGCCCGTGTTCGTCGAGTTCGACCGCGCTGATCCCGGAGAGCCCGCCGAGCGCCGGACCCGCGATCCACTCGTAGCCACCTCCCGCGGCTCCGCCGACGACGTGCCGCACTCTCGCACCGCTCCCGAACGGCAGGGTGTCGCGCGACCGGGTCAGCATGGCCCCGATCTTCTTGCGCCCGATGAGCTGCGCGTTGCGGGCGATGTCCTCCCAGACGGCATCGAAGGTCATGATAGGCTCGAGGTCGCTTCCGTTCTTGCAGCCGTCGTGAAGCGCCTGGCAGGCCGCTCGGGCGCGCGGATGGGCAGTGGTGGCGGGCTGCCCGAACTCGGTGCAGAAGGCGTCCCCCTTGCGGACCAGGGACCCCGCTTCGCGTCGTCGAAGTCCGTGCTGTCCCAGTAGTCGGTCCACCGGACCACCCGGTCCTGGAGCAGGTCGACGCTGGACATGATGTGGAGTTCATCGCCGAACAGTTCGGGCGTGTTGGTGAGGACCACGACGGCGCTGTCCGGACCGCCGAGGATGCGGATGGGATAGGATCGGCCCGCCCCCCAATTCAGCATGTATTGCCGGAACATGGCGTGGACCTCGCTCCACCCTGATCACCTCGAGCCGAGCGTGGCGTCGCAGAAGGCGGACAGCTGCGGCGAGAAGAGCGTCATGAAACGGTCGGGTGAGTGACTGTTCTTGGCCTCGAAGAAGTCCCGGAAGATCGCCAGCGTGTCTTCCTCGGCGTAGCGGCCGTCGACGGCTGGTAAGGCTTAGTGCTTCTGGTCCACGGCATTCCCTCCCACTTGGCGGACACCGCCAACTCTGCGTTCAGCAAAGGCAGCCGTGCAGAAGGGTGGCCGAGAGAGCATCCGCCCACTCCTCGTCGAGCCGAAGCCCGAACAGCAGGCGAAGATATACCGCACCGACGATGGCATCGAGAACTCGCGGGACATCGAGATCCACACGGAATCGGCCGTCGCGGATGCCGGCGTTCACCACTTCTGTGGAGCGCCGGCGCAGCGGCGCGGAGAACAGTTCATGGAACTGCTTCTGAACCTCGGCGTCACTTTGGGCTTCCGCAAGCACGGAGGCCGCGAGACGGCCGGCAGGGCCCGCCAGCGCGCGAGTGAGCGAGCCGACCAGGTTCTTCAGGTTCGTTTCCGGGATGTCGGATTGCTCGAAGACGAGCAGGGCCTCGAAAGCCTCCCGGAAGCTTTCCATCGCGAGCAGCCCCTTGGTCGGCCACGAGCGATAGATGGTGGTGCGGGCCACCCGGGAGCGTGCCGCTACCGCGTCGACCGAGAAGCCGCGCAGTCCGGCCTCGGCGAGGATGGTGTAGGCGGCGTCGAGCACGGCGCGGCGCGAGGCAAGGCTCCGCGGCCGGCCACCCGTCCGCGGTTCTGTCGGACCGACTGGACCGTTTGCCCTGATGGAACGCGTGACCTTCGGCTGTTTCATCGCGCTGCCTTGAACGTCGCGGGGCTATCGCTACATTGTGTATCGTAAATCCCCTGGGTTTGGATGCCCGGCTCGCAGGAGTCCGGCAACCCTGTTCCTGTCTGGAGGCTGACCATGCGCATCGGCGTCGACGGTGTAGGCGCCATCAACGTGGCGGCGACGGAGGGTTCGGGGGGTCCGCCCCTGATGCTGCTGCACCCCGTCGGCCTGGACCTGACCTGGTGGGGTCCCCAGTTCGAGGCGTTCGGGGGCGACCGCCAGGTTGTCGCCTTCGATATGCCGGGTCACGGGCTCTCGTCCGAACTCGATGACTCGCCGACCTTCGAGGTGATGGCCCGAGCGGTCGAGGGCGTGGTGGGAGCCCTCGGCGGTCGACCCGTCGATCTGGTCGGCGTCTCCGTCGGCGGCATGATCGCCCAGACCTTCGCCCTTCGCCGCCCCGACCTGGTGCGTTCGCTCGGTCTGATCGCCACTCTTTGCACCTTCCCCGACGAGGTCCGACAAGCCCTGCGGGAACGTGCCCGCGTGGCGCGGGAGGAGGGCATGGCCCGCATCGCGGAGCTCTCCAACGAACGTTGGTTCACCCCGGGCTTCCGCGCCCGTCGTCCCGACATGATGGAGCGCACCCGGCGTAGCCTCCTGCAGCAGCCGCGCGAGTTCCACGCGGCCATGTGGGAGATGATCGCTGACCTGGAGCTGGAAGCGGAGATCCGCTCCATCGCCTCCCCGACCCTGGTCGCCACCGGGATGCGCGACGTCAACGCTCCGCCCGCGGCCGCCGAGAGGATCGTCAAGGCCGTTCCCGGCGCCTCGCTCCAGCTGATGCCCGATCTCGGCCACTTCCCGCCGTTCGAGGCGCCCGACGCGTTCAACTCGATGCTGCGCGGCTTTCTCACGGGCGTGGACGCCAGCGCCTGCTGAGCGTGCGTCCAGGAGCCGGTTTCCGCTTACGGCTTCGCCCCCGCGGTTGCTCAGCCGAGCCGGCTCGCCGGTGACGCCGATCGCGACCGTGCGGCGTGGGTCCGCTCTTCCAGGCCATCGGCTTCGCCGGGCACGGTCGCCAGGGCCTCCGCTGCGACCGCGCGAAGCTCATCGAGGTCGTAGCCATCCCGCGCCTGGATGGGCAGGCCCTGCATGACGGCGACGATGTAGCGTGCCAAGCGGTTCGCCCGCGGCTCCGGCACCCAGGCCCGCAGCTTCCCCGCCAGAAGCTCGCGAAATGCCGCGCGCCGCGCCGCGAACTCGCGCGCGAGGTCCGCATGGTCCGGGTGGCTGGCGATCATCCCGGTGTTGAGCATGCAGCCGATCTCGCCTCTCGGGTCGACCAAGCCCCTCGCCGTGCCGTCCAGCAGGAGCCGGACCGCCTCGCGGAGCGGCAGGCGTTCGTCCATGAACGACAGGTCAGACGCGCCGCGCAGACCCGCGTAGCGGTCGAGCGCCTCTCGGTAGCGGAGGCGGTCTGTCGCGCGATGCGGCACAGTTACGAGAGCCTGGAGACGCTCGCCCGACGCTGCAGGATCAACCGCAAGACCGTCACCAAGTGAAAGCGGCGGACCTTCCTCGTTGATCTGCCGACAGGGCCGCGGGAGCCAAGTTAAACCAGCCTCTCCGTCGACAACGAGGCGATCGTCGTCGCGTTCCGCAGGCACATCCTGCTTCCACTCGACGAGTGTCGCTATGCGCTGCAGGCGACCATCCGTCACCTGACGCGCTCGTCTCTGTATTGCTTGCAACGCCACGGCATCGGGCGCCTGCCGGACGTCGGCGGCGACAAGCCGCCAAAGAAGAAGTCCAAGGCTTACCCGATCGGCTTCTTCCACATCGACATCGCCGAGGTGCATACCGCCGAGAGCAAGCTGCGTCTGTTCGTCGCTATCGATCGGACAGGCATCGTCACGTTGTTGGAGACGGCCGCGCTCAGCGCGCACGTGTGCAGTTGCACGGGCTCAGGTTCTGAGCTGGACGCCCGTCTCCTACTATCAAGCTAGGAAGGTCTTGGCGCGTGAACACCGGTAGCTCGGCGCGGTGATCAGGTGGCGCCGGGGAGGGAAGTGACCGTAGATGAGGCCATGAGCCGACAGGAAGCGCGGCGCTTGGTCGGGCGAGTTGAACCGCTGCATCTGCCGCTCCCGTCGCGGTGCTTGATGTCGGGCAGGACATCGCGTTGCGCAACGCCATAGTTTCTGAGGCCGTCCATGATGATGCGCCGTGGCTTGTATTGCAGCCCGCGGAGCAGACGTCTGAACAAGCGCTTGCCCGCGGTTGCGTTCTCGCGACGCTGCACCAGGATGTCGAGCACGACACCATGCTGATCGGCAGCTCGCCACAGATAATGCTGCTCGCCGTTGATCCGCAGGAACACCTCGTCCAGATGCCAGGTGTCGCCCGGCCTTGGCCGCCGCCGGCGCAGCTTGTCGGCAAAGTCCTGCCCGAACTTCAGGCACCAGTGCCGGATGGTCGATCCGCTCTGCGGCTCAACCATAGGAGACGATCACACCTCTCTCGGCCAGCAGCAGCTCGACATCCCGCAGGCTCAGGCTGAACACGTGGTAGAGCCAGATGGCGTGGCTGATGATCTCGGCCGGAAGACGATGGCCGCGATGCGTGCTCGGTGGCTGGCTCATGTCACCAGCCCGCACCGCCCGGTTATCCTCGATCAGCCGCGCTCAACGTGACAACGCCCTGAGACGAGCATCATTCCAGGCATCTTGGCTTGAACCCCACGCCTCAACCGGC
>CAXTOC010000208.1:0-5116 GCA_964245725.1 uncultured Acetobacteraceae bacterium
GATGCGAGCTTCGTGCAGATGGCCGCCGAGGGCGGCATGGCCGAGGTGCAGATGGGCCAGCTCGCCGACCAGACCTCGAAGAACAGGAAGGTCAAGATGTTCGCCGAGCAGATGGTCAAGGACCACACGCCGGCCAACGAGCAGCTTAAGCAGCTCGCCACCGCCAAGGGCGCGACCCTGCCGACCGGCCTGAGCGACGAGCAGACCCAGACCCTGACCATGCTGCAGGGCGAGAAGGGCCGCAAGTTCGACCGCGACTATGCAGCGGCACAGGTGAAGGGGCACAGCGACATGCTCAGCGCGTTCCAGACCGAGGCCGCCTCGGGAACCGACCCGGACCTGAAGAGCTTCGCCGCCCAGACCGTGCCGACGATCCAGCAGCACCTGTCGGAGGCGCAGAAGCTCGCGGCGTCGCCGATGCATCACAAGATGATGAGGCATCATCAGACCAGCGCGTCCTAGTGTCGCGAACCAGAAGTCCCGCGGACTTCTGGTTCTCGGTGGACACCAGCCTCATCGACGAGATAGTGGCCTGCTCATCTCCGGAATCCGCATGCGAATTTCGGAGGCAGGACACCAGGGTTGGCGCGCCGCGGTCCCGCGTGCCGGGACGGCGGTTTCGCTTTGCAGCGGGGGCGCTTGCGGGCACTCTCCCGCGCCCACAGGAGGGAGGTCGCCGCCATGTTCATCGCCATGAACCGGTTCCGCGTGGCGCGCGGATCCGAGACCGAGTTCGAACAGGTCTGGCTGTCGCGCGACGTGCACCTGCGCAAGGTCGCGGGCTTCGAGGCATTCAACCTGCTGCGCGGTCCCGAGCACGAGGACTACGTGCTGTACGCCTCGCACACGATCTGGCGCTCGCACGAGGACTTCGAGGCCTGGACGCGTTCCGACGCCTTCCGCGAGTCCCATCGCGGCGCCGGCCAGCGCTCCGGCCCCTCGCTCTATCTCGGCCCGCCGCAGTTCGAGGGCTTCTCGGTGCTGCAGACGGTGCTCCCAGACGAGAACGCCGCGTGAGCATACGCATCGACCGCGTCGTCACCCGCGGCGGCGATCTCGGTCTGACCAGCCTCGGCGACGGCACACGCGTCAGCAAGGATGCCGCCCGCGTCGAGGCGTACGGCGCGGTGGACGAGGCCAACGCCTCGCTCGGCGTGCTGCGCGCGGCGATGCAGGCGGGCAGCGCGCCGGAGAGCTTCCTGCGCCGTGTGCAGAGCATGCTGTTCGATGTCGGCGCCGACCTCTGCGTGCCCGGAGCCGCCGGCGCCAAGCTGCGCCTTGGCGACGCCCCGGTCGAGGCGGTCGAGGCGGAGATCGCGCTGCTGCTGCAGCGCCAGGCGCCGCTCGACAGCTTCGTGCTGCCGGCGGGAAGCCAGGCGGCGTCGCAGGCCCATGTCGCGCGCACCATCGTGCGCCGCGCCGAGCGTCGCGTGGTCACCCTGGCCTCCAGCGAGCCGGTGACGCCGGCGGTGATCCAGCTGCTCAACCGCCTGTCGGACTACCTGTTCGTGCTCAGCCGGCATCTCAACGATGACGGGCGCGCGGACGTGCTGTGGGTGCGCGGCGGATCGGCGGAGCGCTGATCCGGCCGCACGGCGGCCTGACGCTCATCGATCGGACGGCCGCTCGCCGGTGAGGACGGCGCGCAGGGCGACGATCTCGCCGATCACGATGATCGCGGGCGTAGGCAGCGGCTCGGCCCGCAGCAGCGGCGCCAGCGTGCCCAGGGTCGCGGTCCGCACCTGCTGCGCATCGCTCGCGGCCTGCGAGATCGCCGCCGCCGGCGTGGCGGCCGGCATGCCGCCCTCGATCAGCCGCCTGGTGATCTCGCCCAGCGTGCGCACCGCCATGTAGAGCACGATCGGCTGGCCGAGCCGGGCGAGCGCCTCCCAGTCCAGCGAGGCGATCGCGTCGGGCTCTCCCTCGGCGCTGTGTCCGGTGGCGAGCACGATCGCCTGGTTGACGCCGCGCACCGTCGCCGGGATGCCCGCCGCCGCCAGCCCGCTCAGCCCCGAGGTCAGGCCGGGGATCACCCGGAACGGGATGCCGGCCTGGACCAGCGCCAGCACCTCCTCGGCGCCGCGGCCGAACACGTAGGGATCGCCGCCCTTCAGCCGCAGCACCCGCCTGTCCTGGCGCGCCAGCGCGATCAGCCGGGCGGTGATGTCGCCCTGGTGGATCGAGGGACGGCCGCCGCGCTTGCCGGCGAACTCCCGCACCGCCTCGGGTGCCGCCAGCTCGAGCACGCCGGGGTCGACCAGCGCGTCGTAGACGATCACGTCGGCCTGGATCAGGCCGCACAGCGCGTGCAGCGTCAGGTGGCCGCGATCGCCCGGACCGGCGCCGGCCAGCCAGACATGGCCCGGCCGCATGACCGGGCAGGTGCCACCGAGCAGCAGGTCGAGCGCGGCGCCGTAGCGCGAGCCGGGCGGAGCCGGTCGATCCCGATCCACGCCGGTCATGGCCGGGGAGCACCCGGGGACGCGGCGTAGGCGGCGCGATACGTGGGGGGGTGGTGGCGGATCTGCTGCATCGCAACTTATCTGGCGCTCCGGCGGGTCGGATGCGCGGTTTGCCCTGGAACGGGACGGGTAGCCGGCATAGATCACGCGTGCCGCAGCGCCGGAACCCGCTTGCGGCCAATGGGAGAAGTGCAGCCTATGTCCGACCCGGTGACGAACCAAGCCCGAAGCCTGCAGGCGTATGGCCGCGCGCCCGACGGCATGGGGCTCGGCCACGGGGAGAGCCGCCTGATCACGCCGCCGAGCCGGAGCTATCCGCACCTCAGCGAGGAGCGCGTGCTGAGCGTGCATCACTGGACCGAGCGGCTGTTCTCCTTCACCTGCACGCGTGACGTCAGCCTGCGCTTCGAGAACGGCCAGTTCGCGATGATCGGCCTCGAGGTCGGGGGCAAGCCGCTGCTGCGCGCCTACAGCATGGCCAGCGCCAACTACGAGGACCAGCTCGAGTTCCTCAGCATCAAGGTCGCGGCCGGCCCGCTGACCTCGCTGCTGGCGCACCTCGAGGTCGGCGACAGCGTGCTGATCGGACGCAAGCCGACCGGGACGCTGCTGCTGGACAACCTGCATCCAGGCCGCAACCTCTACCTGCTCGCCACCGGAACCGGGCTCGCGCCGTTCATGAGCCTGATCAAGGATCCTGCGGTCTATGAGCGGTTCGAGCGCGTGATCCTGACCCATACCGTGCGCCTCGTCGGCGAGCTCGCCTACGTCAACCACATCCGCCACGAGCTGCCGCAGCACGAGTTCCTCGGCGAGGACGTCGCCGCCAAGCTGAGCTACTATCCCAGCGTGACCCGCGAGGACTTCATGACCCGCGGCCGGATCACCAGCCTGATCGAGAGCGGCAAGATCTTCACTGATCTTTCGCTGCCGGCGCTGGATCCCGCGCTGGACCGGGTGATGATCTGCGGCAGCAACGAGATGCTCGCCGACACCGAGCGGCTGCTGCTCGCGCGCGGGTTCGACGAGGGCAACAACGCCAAGCCCGGCAGCTACGTGGTCGAGAAGGCGTTCGTCGAGCGCTGAGGCGCCGACGCGGCGCGACCCGGCGATGGAATACGATTTCGACCTGCTGGTGATCGGCGGCGGCTCGGGCGGCGTGCGCTGCGCGCGCATCGCCGCCGGACATGGCGCCAGGGTCGCGGTGGTGGAGGCGCGGCACTGGGGCGGCACCTGCGTCAATCTCGGCTGCGTGCCGAAGAAGATCATGGTGCAGGCCAGCGAGTACAACGACTACGCCGCGGACTCGCGCGGCTTCGGCTGGGACATCGAGCCCGGGCATCACGACTGGCAGCACATGATCGCGCACAAGGACCGCGAGATCGGGCGGCTGAACGGGATCTATGTCCGCCTGCTGGAGAATGCGGGCGTCACCCTGTTCGAGGGCCGGGCCCGCTTCGACGGGCCGCGCACGGTGGTCATCGAGCCCGGACCGCTCGCGCCGGACGCCGCGGCGCGACGCGTCACCGCCGAGCGGGTGGTGATCGCGACCGGCGGGATGCCGATGGTGCAGCCGAACATCGAGGGCCAGGAGCTGGGCATCACCTCGGACCAGGCGTTCCACCTGGAGCGGCGTCCGCAGCGGCTGCTGATCGTGGGCTCGGGCTATGTCGCGGTCGAGTTCTCCGGCATCTTCGCGGGCCTGGGTTCGGAGGTCAGCGTGCTGTTCCGCCAGGCGCTGCCGCTGCGCGGCTTCGACCACGACCTGCGGGTGGCGCTGGACGACGCGATGGAGGAGCGCGGCATCGTGCGCCATCGCAGCACGCTGCTGCACCGAATCGAGCGCGGCCGCGGCGCGCTGCGGCTGACCCTGGTCGACGGCAGGGAGCTGGAGACCGACCTGGTGTTCTTCGCCGTCGGACGCGTCCCGAACGTGGCTGCCCTCGGGCTGGAGACCACGCGGGTGCGCACCACCGACGCAGGGCGGGTGATCGTGCGCGACGAGGTGCACGAGGCCGGCGAGACCGACGAGCCGGGCATCTACGCGATCGGCGACGTCACCAACCGCCTGAACCTGACCCCCGTGGCGATCGCGGAAGGCCACATGCTGGCCGACCGGCTGTTCTCCGGCGCCACGCGCGCGTGGCGCTTCGACACGGTGCCGAAGGCGGTGTTCTTCACCCCGCCGCTGGCCAGCGTGGGGCTGAGCGAGGAGGAGGCGGCGGCGCGCGGCGTGGCCGACATCTATTGCGGCCGCTTCCGTTCGATGCGCCACACCATGAGCGGCCGCAGCCGCACCAACACCATCAAGCTGGTGGTCGATCACGACAGCCAGGTGGTGCTGGGCGCGCACATGCTCGGCGAGGACGCGCCGGAGATCATGCAGGGGCTGGCGATCGCCGTCACCGCCGGGCTGAAGAAGGCCGATTTCGACCGCACCGTGGGCGTCCATCCGAGTTCCGCCGAGGAGTTCGTGGCGTTGCGCACACTGACCCGCGTCGCCGGCGCCCCGGGCTGAGCGATCTGCTCGACCGGCTGCCGGCGGCCGGCGCCGAGGCGATCGCCGCGGACGCCTGGCTGCTGCGCGGCCTGTGCACGCACGAGGCGCCGGCGCTGCTCGACCACGGCGCCTACCGTGTCGCCAAGACGGACGC
>CAXTOC010000209.1:0-2852 GCA_964245725.1 uncultured Acetobacteraceae bacterium
CCTGTTCGAGGCGCAGCAGATCCCGTTCGGCTGGTCGGTGCCGCACGTCTCGTGGGCGACGCCGTGCGGCTGGCTGCTGACCGCCGGCGCGGTGGCGCTCGGCGCACCGTTCTGGTTCACCCTGCTGCAGAACCTGATCAACATACGCAACGCCGGCCCCAAGCCGAGGCGCTACGACGAGCTGTCGGGACCTGCCGAGTAGGCGGGCGCCTCAGCCGCCGCCGGCTCCGCCCGGGGTCCAGAACGCCGCCTCGAGGCGCACGGTGGTGCGGAAGCTGTGCAGCAGCATCTGGTAGCGCGCCTCGGCGCCGTGCGAGCGCGCCAGCGCGTCGAGCCGCTCCACCCCCTCGTTGGCGAGGCCGACATAGTGCGCGCCGCCATAGACGCCGATCCAGGGCAGGTAGGGGTTGTCCTGCCTGCGCGTGGCCGGGTCGGCGGCCAGGCGCAGGCCGATCTCGGCGTAGCCGACCAGGCAGGCCGAGAGCGACACCATCAGGTCGAGGATGTCGCCGCGCTGGCCGCAATCGAGCATGAAGCGCGTGTAGGCGAGCAGCTCGAGGGATTCCGGCTGACGCGCGAGCTCGGCCTCGTGCAGCCCCCACTCGCGGCAGTAGGCGATGTGCAGGGCCAGTTCTGTGTCGAGCAGGTCGGCCAGCAGACGCGCGGTGCGCCGCATCCCGGCGACGTCGGGATCCTTGTAGACGGCCAGCGCGTAGGCGCGGGCGTACTGGATCAGGTAGAGATAGTCCTGCACCAGGTAGGTGCGGAACGACGCCAGCGGCAGCGTCCCGGCGCCGAGTGCCGCCACGAAGGCGTGATGGGTGTAGGCACGCCACTCGTCGGCGCAGTCCGCGCGCAGCCGGGCGAACAGGGTGCCGGTCGCGAGCGGCGGCACCGCCGCGGCAAGGTTCAATGGGCGACCAGCCGGCGATACAGGTGCCAGGTCGCGTGCCCCAGCACCGGCAGCACCACGGCGAGGCCGACGAAGGCCAGCAGCGAGCCCAGCACGACCAGCGTGCCGACGATGAACCCCCACACAGCCAGCACCAGCCGGTTGCCCGCCACCGCGCGCAGCGACGTGCGCACCGCGAACGTCACGTCGACGTTGCGGTCGAGCATCATCGGGAACGACACCACGCTGATCGCGAGCACGACGATCGCGAACGCCAGCCCGATCAGGTTGCCGGCGACGATCAGGAACCAGCCCCCGGGAGTCGCGAACAGGGCGGCGAGGAAGTCCGACATCCGGCTGAACGGCGCATCACCGAAGGCCGCGTGGTAGATGCCCCGGGCGATCGTGATCCAGACCACGAAGATCGCCACCAGCGCCAGCGCCAGCGCCACGACCGAGCCGAGGGCCGGCGAACGCAGCACGTCGAAGCAGTTGCGCCAGCTCGCCGGCTGGTCGTGCTCGCGCCGCATGCTGATCTCGTACAGCCCGATCGCGGCGATCGGTCCCACCAGCGCGAAGCCGGAGATCAGCGGATAGAACAGCGGCACCAGGCCGTGGCCGGCGGTGAACTTCCAGAACACCACCGCAACCACCGGATAGATGATGCACAGGAAGAACAGCTGGCTCGGGATGGCACGGAAATCATGCCAGCCCAGCAGCAGCGCCACGCGCAGGTCGACGATGCCGATCCGTCGGATCGCGGGGAGCGGCAACCGCCTGACGCGGTTGGTGGGGATCGGCTGCGTCGCTGCCCGGTCGATCATGGTCGCCTCGCGATCGGTTTGGCATGGTGGTGCCGCGAGGCCGGACTGTCCAGCACGCGCGGAGGTCAGGGCGAGGCGGCCGGTGCCGGAGGTGCGGCCGCCCGCGACGCCGCGGCGCACGGAAAGCTCGCCACCAGGAACTGGTAGACTCCCGCCGCGGCCGGCTCGGCGGCCGCTGCCGGGTTGGTGCCGGCCCAGATCACCAGCTTGTCCCGCGCCGCCTGCCGGGTGATCGGCGGGTCGGTCGGCAGGCAGAACTGCCGCTGCGCCGCCGGCGTCTCGGTCAGGTAGAAATCGATCAAACCGGTGAAGTAGCCGGCGCACAGCGAGTGCTCGTTGCGCGTCATGGTGTCCTGGCCGGATGTCACGCACATGTCGTAGAGGCTTCGAAAGGTGGTGATCGTGGTGGGCGAGGGACGCTTATAGCTGTAGGTCCCCGCGGGATCCTGACTGCTATCCTGCGCCTGCGCCGGCAGGCCGGACACGGCCGCGAGCGACGCCGCGAGCGCGGCGGACAGGGCGGCGATCTTGGCACGCATCCGGCACTCCTCCTGACTGACGCCCAGGCAACGTTTCCCTGTCTGCCAGGTTGCGTGCTCAGGGAGGTGCTGCGGGCCGTCGATGCAGCTGTCCGCCGGTCATCGGTGCCGTGACACCGGTGGTCAGCGGAAAGCTGATCGGCAGGCCGCGCAGCCGGCGCTGCGCCAGGAAGGCGAAGCATTCGGCCTCGACCGCGTCGCCGCGCCAGCCGAGCTGCTCGGCGCGCAGCACCTCGATGCCGAAGCGCTCGCCCAGGACGCTCGAGAGCGCGCGCAGGATCGCCGGATTGTGGCGGCCGCCGCCGCACACCACCAGCTGCCGCGGCCGCGCGGGCAGCAGATCGAGTGCAGCCGCCACGCAGCCTGCGGTGAAGGCGGTCAGCGTCGCGGCACCATCCTCGGCAGACAGCCCGTCGACCATGGCGGAGGAGAAATCGTGGCGATCGAGCGACTTCGGAAAGGGCTGCCGCAGCCACGGATGCGCCAGCAGGCGCCCCAGCAGCGCCTCGTCCACCCGGCCGCGCGAGGCCAGCGCACCGTCGCGGTCCATCTCGCCGAGGCCGTCGAAGCGCTGCGGGCCGCCGGCCGCGGCGGGCC
>CAXTOC010000209.1:2862-5104 GCA_964245725.1 uncultured Acetobacteraceae bacterium
GCGCGCGGATCCAGTCGTTCAGCGGCGCGTTGCCGGGGCCGGTGTCGAGGGCGATCACCGGCCCGGCGCCGGCCCAGCTGGTCAGGTGGCCGACCCCGCCGAGGTTGAGCACGGCCCCCGGCTTGCCGGGCGCCGCCCGCCGCAGCAGTGCCACGTGGTAAGAGGCGGCCAGCGGCGCGCCGTGCCCGCCGGCGCGCACGTCGAGGCTGCGGAAATCGTCCACCACGTCGATCCCGAGCCGTCGCGCCATCAGCGCGCCCGAGCCGAGCTGCCTGGTATCGCCGGCGCGGCCCGGCGTCGGCGCCCGGTGCAGCACCGTCTGGCCGTGAAAGCCGATCACCTCGATCGAGGCGGCGTCCAGCCGATGCGCCTCGAGGAAGCGGCGCACCGCGTCGGACTGCGCGCGCGTCAGCGCCAGGCTCGCCTCCTCGAACAGCGCCGGTTCCGGGCCCTCGAAGTTCCAGGCGCGTGCCGCCTGCACGGTGCGCTCGAGCAGCGCGCGCAGCGCCGGGCGGTAGGCGGCCAGCGTCCAGGGGCCGAAGCCGTGGATGCGCTCGCCGTCGCTGCGCAGCAGGGCGATGTCGATGTTGCCGTCGAGCACGGTGCCGGTCATCAGCCCGATCGCCCAGCGCCCGGTCATCTCCCGCCGCTCCGGCGCCGCTCCACACCACCCGCTCGGCACGCGCGACAAATCATGTCGTTCCCCCGGTTTGGGTCGGCGTATGGCTGCCGCCTCGATGCGATCGTCTTGCAGGACCCGATGCCATGACCGACAGGCTCGTCACCACGGAGATCACCGGGGCCGCGTTCTCCGACGGCGCGACCCTGTCAGGAGCATGGACCGCCGAGTACGACAGCGCGGGCCTGCTGATCGCCGTCAGCGACGCGAGCTTCATCGTCGCCGGACCGGGCGGCGTCACCCGCTTCACCGCGGCGGGCACGCTGCCCTACGCCGATCGTCCCTCCGACAGCTCCTACGAGATCCACTTCCTCGCACCCCCCAGCGGCGGCAGCTACGACAGCCTCTACGTGGACTGGCGCACGGAGCATCCGAGCGCGTTCTACGCCGGCACCCCGTCGCTCTACAGCTCGGTGCGCGATCTCGCCAGCCGCAGCCCGACCACGCCCCTGCGCCTGCTGCGCGACGGCACCGCGGGATCGCCGCCGATCATCACCGGCCTGCCCGCCGCCGAGCACGGCACCGACGCGAAGGCGCTGTCGCCGTTCGGCGGCGTCACCGTCAGCGAGCCGTGCGACACGCGCGCCGCCCGTGCCGTGATCACCCTGCGCCACGACGGTGTGGCGACCGACGGCGACGGCGTGCTCCGGGGTGCGGGTCTGACCCGCACCGGCATCGGCACCTACAGCCTGGGCTTCACCCTTCCCGACAAGCTGACCAACGCGCTGCGCGCCCTCAGCTTCACCCCGACCCGTGGTCTGGTGGTACGCGGTGGCACCGTCACCACCCGGCTGGACCTGTCCGTCCGGGACCACGACGGCTCGAGCTCGGCGAGCACCAGCCTCAGCGTGACCGCCGCCTGCTTCCTGCGCGGGGTGATGATCGCGACACCCTCCGGCGAGGCGGCGGTGGAGAGCCTGCGTGCCGGCGACCTGGTCACGGTCGTCGAGGACGGCGTCGGCGTAGCGCGCCGCGTCACCTGGACCGGCGGACGCACGCACGACGCGACCGCGCGCGACCGCCGCGACGCGTCGTTCCCGATCCGCATCCGCAGGCACGCCTTCGCCGACGGGGTCCCGCATCGCGACCTGCTGCTCACGCCGGAGCACTGCATCCTCACCGAGGCCGGACTGGTGCCCGCCCGCATGCTGGTCAACGGCCGCTCGGTGCTGATCGACCGCTCCATCCCCGCCTACGACTTCTTCCATGTCGAGCTGGAGCGCCACGGCATCCTGCTGGCCGAGGGCCTCGCCACCGAGAGCTACCTCGATACCGGCAACCGCGCGCTGTTCGTCTCCGCCGATGCCGCGATCCGTCCGCACCGGGCGATGCGCCGGGCGATGCGCCGGGCGATGCGGCGGGCGGCGCCGCTCGCCGTGGCGCGCCAGCAGGTCGAGCCGATCTGGTCCCGCCTGTGCGAGCGCGCCCGCGGCCTCGGCCTGAAGGCCACCGACGCCGCCCGGCCGCTGCCCGATCAGCCCGAGCTGCGGCTCCTGCTCGATACCGGACGCGAGCTCGCCGCGTGCTGGCACAACGGCCGCCGCCACATGTTCCACATCCCGT
>CAXTOC010000210.1:0-4142 GCA_964245725.1 uncultured Acetobacteraceae bacterium
GCTGGACGATGTCCTTCCGCTCGACGACGCCGAGCAGCCGGGCGGCGAGGCTGACGGCGAGCGGCGTGCTGCCGGCGCGCGCGACGCGGTCGGCACCCGGCGTGAGCGCCGTCGGCGCGCCGCGGCCGGACAGCGCGACCACGCTGTCCACCGCACCCTTGCGCCAGGAGCGGCCACGCGAGTCCAGCCCCGAGACGCGCGTGTTGGCGCTGAACGCGATGACCTGCGCGTCCGCCGGTCGCTCGGCCGAGAAGCCGAAGCGGTCGCGCACGAAGGCGAGGATGGAACGGCCTTCCGGGGTGTCGTCGCCGAGCGAGGAGAGCACGGCGGCTTCGGCCAGTTCACGCTCGGAGGTGCCCGGCACCGGATAGAGCGCTGCGGCCGCGCGGTTGCCGAAGGTGATCGTGCCGGTCTTGTCGAGCAGCAGCGTGTCGACGTCGCCGGCCGCCTCCACCGCGCGGCCGGAGGTGGCGACCACGTTGAACCGCACCAGCCGGTCCATCCCGGCGATGCCGATGGCCGAGAGCAGGCCGCCGATGGTCGTCGGGATCAGCGTGACGAGCAGCGCCGCGAGCACGGGCGCGCCCAGCATCGTGCCGCTGTACCGCGCGAGGCCGACCAGCGTCACGACGGCGATCAGAAAGATGATCGTGAGGCCCGCGAGCAGGATGTTGAGCGCGATCTCGTTCGGCGTCTTGCGCCGCGAGGCGCCCTCCACCAGCGCGATCATGCGGTCGAGAAAGGTGCTGCCGGGGGCGGCGGTGATGCGCACGATCAGGCTGTCGCTCACCACCTGCGTGCCGCCGGTCACGGCCGAGCGGTCGCCGCCGGCCTCGCGTATGACCGGCGCGCTCTCGCCGGTGACGGCGCTCTCGTTGACGCTGGCGACGCCCTCGACCACCTCGCCGTCGGACGGGATGAGGTCGCCCGTCTCGACCAGCACGAGGTCGCCCACGCGCAACGCCGCGCTGGAGATGCTCTCCGCACGGCCTCGGGCGCCCCCGATCAGCCGCTTCGCGACGGCATCGCTGCGCGCGCGACGCAGGCTTTCGGCGCGCGCGCGGCCGCGCCCTTCGGCCACCGCCTCGGCGAAGGTCGCGAACAGCACCGTCAGCCACAGCCAGGCGGCGATGGACAGCGCGAAACCGTGCGGCTCGCCGCGCAACATGCCGCGCGTGCCGAGCACGGTGACGAGCGTCGCCACCACCTCGGTCACGAAGATCACCGGGTTGCGGACCAGCGTGGCCGGGTTGAGCTTGAGCAGGGAGTCCCGCGCCGCGCGGCCGACGATGCGGCCGTCGAGGAGCGGGATGGTGGCGGCGGTGTCGGTCATCGTCGGATCCTCAGAAGCGCTGGCCGGCCAGCATCGCGAAGTGTTCCGCGATCGGGCCGAGGGCGAGCGCGGGCAGGTACTGCAATCCGCCCAGGATCAGGATGGTGCCGATCAGCAGGCCGATATACAGCGGTCCGTGCGTCGGGAAGGTGCCCGCGCTGCCGGGCAGCTTCGGCTTGGCGGCGAGCGATCCCGCGATCGCCAGCACCGGGATCATGAAGGCGAACCGGCCCAGCAGCATCGCAACACCCAGCCCGTAATCGAGCAGCGGCGTGTCGGCGGACAATCCGGCGAACGCGCTGCCGTTGTTGCCCGTGACGCTGCTCCACGCGTACAGCATTTCGCTGAGCCCGTGCGGCCCGGCATTGGCGAGCGAGGCCATACCGCTCGCGGTGTTGAGCGAGCTTGCGGTGCCGCCCAGGATGCACAGCGGCAGGATCAGCACCGCAAGCATCGCGAGCTTGACCTCCTTGGCCTGCACCTTCTTGCCGAGATACTCGGGAGTGCGGCCGACCATCAGGCCGGCGACGAACACCGCCAGCAGGGCGAACACGAGGATGCCGTAGAGGCCCGAGCCGACGCCGCCGGGCACGATCTCGCCGAGCTGGATCAGGAACAGCGGCAGCAGGCCGCCGAGCGGGGTGAAGCTGTCATGCATCGCGATCACCGCGCCGTCCGAGGTCGCCGTCGTCGTCACCGCGAACAGCGAGGACGTCGCCGTGCCGAACCGCACCTCCTTGCCCTCGAAGTTGCCCATGGCGGGATCGACGCCGAGCGCGGTCAGCAGCGGGTTGCCGCCGGCCTCCGCCCAGTAGGTCAGCACGACGCAGCCGACCATGACGATGGCCATGGTCCAGAACAGGGCCACACCCTGCCGACGGTCGCCGACGATGAAGCCGAACGCGATCGCCAGCGAGAACGGGATGACGATCTCGCACCAGGTCTCCAGCACGTTCGACAGCGCGGTCGGGTTCTCGAACGGGTGCGCGGAGTTGGCGTTGAAGAAGCCGCCGCCGTTGGTGCCGACCAGCTTGATCGCCTCCTGGAACGCGATCGGGCCACGGGCGATCAGCTGCTTGGCGCCCTCCAGCGTGGTCGCCCCGATCGACGGGCCCATCGTCTGAGGCACGCCGCACAGGATCAGGAGGATCGCGATGCCGATCACGAGCGGCAGCAGGAGGTAGAGGGTGACGCGGGTCAGGTCCGCCCAGAAGTTGCCCAGCTGCTGCGCCCCGCCCGTCGCGAACGCCCGGGCGACCGCGGCGGCGGCGGCGATGCCGGACGCGGCCGAAAGGAAGTTGTGGACCGTCAGCCCCCACATCTGGCTGCCGTAGGAGACGGCCTGCTCGCCCGCGTAGGCCTGCCAGTTCGTGTTGGTGACGAAGCTCATCGCGGTGTTGAACGCGAGCCGCGGCGACATGCCGGCGATGCCCTGCGGGTTGAGGGGAAGCAGGTTCTGGAACCGCAACATCAGGTAAAGGATCGCGAAGTGCGCCGCGTTCAGCACGATCAGCGCGGTCGCATAGGCCCGCCACGTCATTCCCCGATCGGGCGAGATGCCGCCGAGCCCGTAGAAGCCGCGCTCGACCGGGGCGAGCCACCGCTGCCGACCTTGCAGCACGGATGCGACGTAGCGCCCGAGCGGCATCGCGGCGGCGAAGACGAGGGCGAGGACGAGGCTGATCTGCAGCCAACCGACGAGCGTCATGGCCGCCTCAGAAATCTTCCGGGCGGACGAGCGCCCACACGAGGTAGATCATCAGCCCGAACGCGGTGATGCCGCCGAGCACGAGGTCGAGCATCGCCTCAGATCCGGTCGCAAAGCGCCGCGTAGGCGGCCATGAGCAGGATGCCGCCGGTTCCGAGCAGAAGCGCCATGAGGTCGGACAATCGAAGCCTCCCGAGATGCGAGCACGGTCATTAGCGGCCGATCCGGTAAGGGCGCGATGCGGGTCTCACGCCGGCGCATAAGCGCCGCATAAAGGCGCTGCCCGCCAAGCTCCGTGGCCATGGCAGGCCGGAGCCACACCTCGACCTGCGGCCACGAGCCTGGTCAGGTCCGTGCCGTCGTGATCCACCGTCTCAGTCCGTCGACGGAACGGAACTCCGAGAGTCCGTGCGCGTCGCCGTCCGGCACGGCCCCTCGCATGAGCCGGACGAGCGCGTTGCCTGGCCCGAGTTCGACGATCTTGGACGCGCCCGCATCCTGGCAGGCCTCCATGCAGGCAGCCCAGTCCACCGTCTGCCGGATCTGCAGCGCGAGCTTGTCCAGGCCGGCGCCGACGTCGAACACGGCCTCGCCGTCGATGCCGCTGAGCAGCCGCACGTCGTATGGCAGGCAAGCCGCCACGTTCGCCTGCGCGAGCTCGTCGCGGAACCGCTCGCTCGCCGCCCTCATGAGCGGCGTGTGCGACGCGACGGCGACCGGAAGCGCCGTCACATGCCGGGCACCGTGCGCCTCGGCATCGCCGACGAAGTCGCGCAGGGAGTCCCGCGCGCCACCGACCAGCATCTGATCGGACCCGTTCACGATGGCGACGTGGCAGTCACGTGCCCGGCAGAGCGGTTCCAGCTGGCGCCTGGACAGCCCCTGGATCGCGACGAGGCCGGATGGCCGGCCGAAGGCGCGATCCATCGCCGAGGCGCGCTTCACCGCGAGGCGGAGCACGGTCTCGGCGTCCAGCAGGCCCGCGACGCCCCAGGCGGCGAGCTCGCCGACGCTGTAGCCCGCCACCACGACCGGCCTCGCGACGATGTCGCGCAGGACAGCCCATGCCGCCAATGCCTGGGTGCAGCACAGGATCTGTCC
>CAXTOC010000210.1:4152-5089 GCA_964245725.1 uncultured Acetobacteraceae bacterium
CAGCTCCGCTTCCTCGGCGTGCCGCACCAGCGCGCGTGGGTCCTGGCCACCCAGAGCCGCCGTTGCCGCCTCGAACACGTGCGCCGCTTCCGCGGCGTCGGCCAGCAGGTCGAACATGCCGGCTGCCTGCGCGCCCTGCCCCGAGCAGAGGATCGCGGTGCCCGTCACGGCAGGCGGGTCAAGCCGTCGAGGAACAGGGTCGCGGCGAGCAGGTCGGCGCACCCCCCGGGGCTGAGGCGCCGGGCGACGAAGCGCCGGTGCACGCGAGCGGCCCGCGCCCGCCAGTCCGCCTGTCCGACGCCGCCATCCGCGAGGAACCGCGCCGCCTGCCCACGGGCGAAGGCGAGCCCTTCGGCACCGCCGCGATGCAGCAGGTTGGTGTCCTCCACCGATCCCAGCAGCGCGAACAACGCCTGCCCCCGGGCGGCTTCCGCATCCCCGGGCGCGAGGGCGCGGCCCGATCGCAGCGCGGGCAGGCCGACCTCGAGGACGTGCGGGAATCCGGCGGCTGCTTGCGCCCGCGCACCGCCCGCGCCGAAACGCAGCAGGGCCGCGGCGCCGTGGCTGCGCCAGGGGATGGGGTCGCGCGAGATGGCGCTTCCCCAGCGCCGGCGCACGATCGCGCCGAGCAGCGCGGGGAGTGATCCGCGATCCCGACCGTCGATCTCCAGGTCGGCCCGGGCGGCCCCGGCTGCCGCGCACAGCAAGCCCCGGCCGAAGATGGCGCCGCGATGCGTGTTGACGCCCGCCGTCGCCGTCATCATCGCCCGCTCCGCCGTCAGGCCGATGGCGCGCAGCTCGGGCATCGCGGCGCCGGATGCGCCGGCCGCGGTCAGGTCCGCGTAGAACGGCTCCAACACCATGATGCTGGCCCTGAACGTGCCGACGTCCATGTCGGTGTGGCTGCCGGCATCGACGTGGCTGACCAGTCCGGGCT
>CAXTOC010000211.1:0-5063 GCA_964245725.1 uncultured Acetobacteraceae bacterium
GAGCTGTTGGCGCCGTTCTCCAGCAGCCGACGCACCAGGTAGGCGAGCAGCGTCTCGTGGGTGCCGACGGGGGCATAGATCCGGCAGGGGCGATCCAGCGCGTCCGGGCCGACCACCTCGTGGTACAGCGGCTCGCCCATGCCGTGCAGGCACTGGAACTCGTACTGCTCCGCGTGGAAGTCGGGGCCGGCCATGGCGTGGATGCTGGCCAGGGTGCGGGCGTTGTGGGTGGCGAATTGCGGGAACACCGCGTCGGGCGCCGCGAGCAGGCGGCGCGCGCAGGCGAGGTAGCTGACGTCGGTGTGCGCCTTGCGCGTGAACACCGGAAAATCCTCGAGCCCGTCCTGCTGCGCGCGCTTGATCTCGCTGTCCCAGTAGGCGCCCTTGACCAGGCGCAGCATGATCCGCCGGCGGGTGCGACGGGCCAGATCGACGATCCAGTCAAGCACCATCGGCGCGCGCTTCTGGTAGGCCTGCACGACGAAGCCGATGCCGTTCCAGCCCGCCAGCTGCGGCGCCTGGCACAGCGCCTCGAGCAGGTCGAGCGAGAGCTCCAGCCGGTCCGCCTCCTCGGCGTCGATGTTCAGGCCGATCTCGTGGCCGCGGGCGAGCCGTGCCAGCTCCACCAGGCGCGGCAGCAGCTCGTGCATCACCCGCTCGCGCTGCGCCCGGCCGTAGCGCGGGTGCAGCGCCGACAGCTTGATCGAGATGCCGGGGCCCTCGTAGATGCCGCGTCCGGCGGAGGCGGCGCCGATGGCGTGGATCGCCTGCTCGTAGTCGCCGTAGTAGCGCGCCGCGTCCTCTGCGGTCAGCGCGGCCTCGCCCAGCATGTCGTAGGAGTGCCTGAAGCCGCGTCGCTCCGGCTTGCGGCTGCGCGACAGCGCCTCGGCGATGGTCTGGCCGGTGACGAACTGCTCGCCCATCATGCGCATCGCCCGGTCGACGGCGCGCCGGATCACCGGCTCGCCGCCGCGGCCGATCAGCCCGGTCAGCGAGGCGGCGAGGCCAGCCTCGCCGCCGGTGGCGGTCAGGCGCCCGGTGACCACCAGGCCCCAGGTGGCGGCGTTGACGAACAGCGAGGGCGAGCGGCCGAGATGCGCCTGCCAGTCGCCGGTGCTGATCTTGTCGCGGATCAGCGCGTCGCGCGTCGCGCGGTCGGGGATGCGCAGCAGCGCCTCGGCGAGGCACATCAGCGCCACCCCCTCCTGGCTGGAGAGGTCGTACTCGCGTATCAGCCCCTGCACGCCGCCCTGGGCCGACTTGCGACGCATCGCCACCACCAGCGCGTGGGCCAGCGCGTCCGACGCCGCCGCATCGGCGGCCGGCAGCGTGGCATCGGCCAGCAGCGCCGACACCGCCTGAGTCTCGGGGATCCGGCACGCCTCGGTGATGCGGTCGCGCAGCGGGCCCTGCGGCCGGCTCGAGGTTGCCAGGTCGAGGAACGGTCGCGGCGGCTCGTCGATCGCCAGGCCGATGGTCGTGCGGGTCATGGGACCGTATCCTGACGGCAAGGCGGCGCAATCTCGCATCGCGGCGAATCCGGTGCAACCGTTTCCCGCGCCGGGCCGACGGTCGGGCCGACGCGCGGCGCGGACAGGCAGCAGGATGTTTCATGAGCAGCACGCACGGGACGGATCAGGCCGAGGCGGCGATCGCGGAGCGCCGGCGGGCGCCGGCGCTGGCCGCCTCGCTGCGGCCGCGTCACGTCGCGATGATCTCGCTCGGCGGCGTGGTCGGTGCGGGGCTGTTCGTCGGCAGCTCGGCGGCGATCCAGCTCGCCGGGCCGGCAGTGCTGCTCGCCTACCTGCTGGCCGGCGCGATCTCGTTCCTGATGATGCGCATGCTGGGCGAGATGGCGGTGGCGCGGCCGGGACACGGCTCGTTCAACGGCTATGTCCGGCTGGCGCTGGGCCCGCGCGCGAGCTTCGTCAGCGGCTGGCTGTATTGGTATTTCTGGGTGATCGTGGTGGGTGCGGAGACCATCGCCGGCGCCGCGCTGATCCACGACTGGATCCCCGCGGTGCCGGTGTGGGCGATCGGCCTCGCGCTGATCAGCCTGATGACGCTGAGCAACCTGATGTCGGTGCGCTCGTACGGCGAGTTCGAGTTCTGGTTCTCGCTGCTCAAGGTCGGGGCGATCGCACTGTTCGTGCTGGGGGGTGCTGGCTGGATCGCCGGCACCGCGACGCGGCATGCCGCCGCGAACCTCACCGGGCATGGCGGCTTCGCGCCGCACGGCTGGCTCGCGGTGCTGGCGACGGTGCCGGTGGTAATGTTCTCGCTCACCGGCTCGGAGATCGCCAGCATCGCGGCCGCGGAGTCGGACGACCCGCCGCGCAACGTCGCGCGCGCGGCGCGCAACGTCGCGCTGCGCATCGTGATGTTCTACGTCGCCGCCATCCTGGTGATCCTCTGCATCGTGCCCTGGAGCGGGATCCGCGCCGGGCACTCGCCGTTCGTGGCGGCGATGGACGTCATGGGCGTGCCGGGCGGCCAGACGGTGATGCGCCTGATCGTGCTGGTGGCGGTGCTGTCGTGCCTGAACTCGGGCCTGTACGTGACCTCGCGCATCCTGCGCGAACTCGCGGCGCAGGGCGACGCACCGGCGGCAATGGTGCGCACCGGCGCGCGCCGGGTGCCGATGCGGGCGATCCTCACCGGCAGCTTCGTCGGCTTCGCCGCCTGCATCGCCTCGATCCTCTCGCCCGACCTGGTGTTCGCCTTCCTGCTCAACACGTCGGGGGCGGTGATCCTGGTGATCTACGCGATGATCGCGCTGGCGCAGATACGCGCCCGACGCGCCATGCAGGCCCGCCACGAGACGCCGCGCTTCGCGATGTGGTGGTTCCCATGGCTGAGCTACGCGGCGATCGCCGCGATGCTATCGGTGCTGCTGGCGATGGCGATCCTGCCCGCGCAGCGCGCGGAGGTGGCGGCGAGCCTGCTCAGCGTCGCGGTGGCGGTGGCGGCCTGCGCGCTGCGGTATCGCCGCGCGAGCCCAGGCGACGACGCGAAGGCCGCCTGAACCGCGAAACGACGCAGAGATCAGCTTCAAGGTGCCGATGGAGTTCGAGCATCGTGCCGGGCGCATCGACGATGTCGACCGGCATCGCGTGAAGGACATGGAGGACGAGATGGCTCGCACTCTGCTAGCCGGCGTCGTGAGCAGACCAGAGGTGATCCGTCCGGCGTCCGATTACGCTCATGACAGGCTCTCGCATGTGATCCGAAGGAACCCTCCATCCTTTGTCTTTCATACGAGCTCAAGTGCAAGGTCCAAGAAACCATGCAGCCCCGCTAGCGCAGCGCCCGTACATGCTTCCTGCATCGGCAGCCAATCGGCACCCGTACGCGGAAAAGTCGCTCGGATGTATTGGGCCTGAGCCCAGAAGATCTGGCCGTTCGGTATCGCAGCAACGACAGGGGCACTCGGCTCGGCGGCGATCAGGAAAGACGACGATGCCGAGGGGGTCGCTTTGGGAGCGTAATGGACCAAGTTCTCCAAGCGCCAGAGGACAAACCCGTGGTTCCTCAGGTCGGGCCTCGTGACGGCGCGTGGCGGATTGTGCTTGTAGAGAGCCTCGATCGGCCGATGCAGTGAGCTGCATGCCGGTTCAGCAGTCATGTGAAGATTACGTTGTGCGGATCGTTCGGTGAGCGCATAGGATAAGTAGCGGATGTCGGGCGAATGCTCTATCTCCAGCCGTGCACACTCGTTGACATCCGGCTCGAAGCACAGGTGTCAGCATCGGTTCCGAGCCGCACTTAACGCTCATTCACACCCCAGCGAGCACCGACGCCGACGAGGAAGAGTCTCTTTTGAGCACGCTCCCGTAGAAGCCTGAGCGTATCGACCGCAGTCATGCCTCGCGCTTCCTCATCATTCCGGCGTGCCTCGCTCACTCCTTGCCCAGACTTGCTGGTTCACGCCTCTGCTTTGCCGTTCCTGAATGACAATCGTATACAGGGAAAACAAGATCTTTCATCAGCCGGATCGTGCTGAAGATCTGACGCGGAGGCGCTGACCAGGTTTCCCAACCCAGCGGCGGTTCTGCGCTTAGCCAATCAAGAGGGCGCCACACTCGCGATCGCCATCCCGCCGATCGCCGATGCGACCGCGGCACCGAGCCGATGATGCTGGTCGGCTTCGAAGTGCACGCCGTCCACCGGGCTCACGCGGATCACCGAGCCCGCATCAAGGAAGCCGGCACCATGGCGTAGCGCCACCGCCTGATAGAGCGGCGCCAGCGCGCGCGACTTCGCGGCACCGCCCTCCAGGATCCCCTCGAGCGCTCCCAGCTCCTCGATCGGCGCCGGCGCGATCAGCAGCAACCGCGGCGGCGGCCCGAAGCTGCCGGTGCAGAGCAGGATCTCCCGCAGCAGCCGCTCGATCGAGGCGGCGATGTCGGCAGCCGTCACCGAGAAGCGCGTCTTGAGGTCATTGGTGCCGAGCATCAGCACCACCAGGTCGAGCGGCACGTGGCTCTCCAGGCAGGCACGCAGCGCGCGCAGGCCATTCTTGTGCATCCCCTCGATCGGGTCGTCATGCACCGTGGTGCGCCCCGGCAGCCCCTCCTCGATCACCACCCAGTCGGGACCGAGTGCCGCGCGCAGCACTCCCGGCCAGCGGTCGGCGGCTTCGAAGCGCTGCAGGGCGCTGTTCTCCTGCATCGGCCGGGTGCCGTGGGTATTGGAGTCGCCGTAGCAGAGGATTGTATAGGGAGGCATGGCCGAGTTCCTTCCGCGTCGCCGCCCCCGCTGCTACCACGATTCGAGGCCGCGGTGACCGAGGTGAGCCTCGCCTACCTGGATGACGCCGAGGCGGTGGCCTCGCCGGAGCTGGTGCTCGGCGTGGTGGCGCTTTCCGGAGGCGCCGCGGCCGACCTCTCGGTCGGGCTACCGGCGATCGGCGGCGCCGGGCTGCGCGAGGTCTGGCAGGCCGCGCGACCGGTGGAACGGCGCGGCACGATGCACGGGGTGCGCTTCGCGCGCGCCGGCGGCCTGTGCTTCGGCATGCTGCGCACGCCGGTCGCCCCTGGTGGCGCCGCGGCGGCGGCGGAGGC
>CAXTOC010000212.1:0-5043 GCA_964245725.1 uncultured Acetobacteraceae bacterium
GGCCGAGCCCGGTGCCCTTGCCGCGCTCCTTGGTGGTGAAGAACGGCTCGGTCGCCCGCCTGACCACCTCGGCGGCCATGCCGACGCCGGTGTCGCTCAGCGCGATCTCGACCGCGTCCGCGTCGGCCGCATGGTCGCGTCGCAGCCGCGTCGCGACGACGATCCTGCCGCCCTTCGGCATCGCGTCGGCGGCGTTGCGCACCAGGTTCAGCAGCGCCAGCTCCATCTGGCCGGGATCGATCCGCGCCATCAGCGGCTCCGGCGCCAGCTCCAGCACCACGCCGACCCCGGATCCGGCCATCTGGTCGAGGATGCTGTCGAAGTTGCCCAGCATCTCGTTGACGTCCAGCACCCGGTTGTCGTGGAACTGCCGCCGCGCGAAGGAGAGCATCTGGTCGGTCAGCCGCGCGGCCCGTTGCGCGCCCCACCTCGCCCGTCCGAGCTGCCTGTCGCGCCGCGCGCCGTCCAGCTCCTCGGTGGCGCGCTCGATGCTGGCCAGCACGATGGTCATCAGGTTGTTGAACTCGTGCGCCAGGCTGGATGCCATGCCGCCGAGCGTCTCCATGCGCTGCGACTGCTGCAGCACCGCCTCCGCCTCGCGCCTGCGGGTGACGTTCAGCTGGCTCGCGAAGTGGTAGGCGAGGTGGCCCTGGGTATCGATCACCGGGCTGATGAACAGCGCGTTCCAGAAGCTCGAACCGTCCTTGCGGTAGTTCAGGATCTCCTGCTGCACGTCCTCGGCCGCCGCGATGCCGCGCCGGATCTCGGCGACCGTGGCAGGATCGGTGTCGCGGCCCTGCAGGAAGCGGCAGTTCCGGCCCAGGATCTCTTGCTGCTCGTAGCCGGTGAGCTCCTCGAACGCCTGGTTGCAGAACACGATGGGGCTGTCGGGCTGGTGCGGATCGCTGAGGCACATCGGCATCCGGCTCATCTGCACGGCGGCGAAGAAGATGTCGCGGCCGTCATGGTCGCCGCCGCTCGGGATGATGTTCCGGCCGTTCGACGAGTGATGTCCCGGTCCCAGCGATGTCACCCTGTCGTTCTGTGTGTTCCGTTCCGCCCGATCTGGCTCGATCCTGTCGGGTCCGCGTCGCGGTGCGGAGCTTCTGGCACGCCGCCCCCGCGGCCGCCACCGAGTCGCGCCCTCTCACACCACGTCGTGATGCCACCATCGGACAGGCGCCCGGGTTGTCTGTCGGGGACCGGACGCAGCTGATGGAGGAGCCGGACGTGTGTGTTCTTCTGGTGGAAGATGAACCTCTCATCCGGGAGATCATGACCGAGACGCTCGAGGAGGCGGGCCACGAGGTCGCAGGTGCCAGGACCGGCGACGAGGCGATGGAGCTGATACGCAGCTCGCCGAAGCGGTTCGTCGCCCTGGTGACCGACTTCCACATGCCCGGCTCCTTCGACGGCGCCGAGGTCGCGGCCTGTCTCAGGAAGCGCGTCCCCGACATCCCGGTGGTCATCGCGTCCGGCCGCCCGGAGGTGTTCAAGCTGGCCTGGCGCACGGAGCTGGGCTACCGCCTGCTGCGCAAGCCATACGGACCGCGCCAGCTCATCGCCCTGCTGGAGCAGCTGCTTGCTGCGGCGGCACAGCCGGCCTCGCTGGGCTGCCTGCCGGAGCGCCGCTGAGCGTTGCGCCGTCGAGGCGGGGTCTTGCCTTGGCTCTCGATCGGTCCTTACCTCCATCGCCGGCGAACCGGTCCGGAGTGAGGAGAGCGCACCGCGATGGCCGATGATCCTGCTGCTGATCCGGTGCTGGAGCGCGCCGTCGCCCGGGCGCGGTGGCGGCTGATGCCGCTGCTGCTGGTGATGTATCTGGTCGCCATGCTGGACCGCACCAACATCGGCTTCGCCCGGCAGGCGCTGCACACCCAGGTCGGCGTGTCCGACGCGGCCTTCGCGCTCGGCGCCAGCGTGTTCTTCATCACCTACGCGGTGTTCGAGCTGCCCAGCAACCTGATCCTGCATCGGGTCGGCGCCCGCGTCTGGATGTGCCGGATCATGGTCAGCTGGGGGCTGGTCGCGGCGGCGATGATGTTCACCCGCGGCTCCGCCTCGTTCCTCGGCCTGCGGCTGCTGCTGGGCGCCGCCGAGGCCGGCTTCTTCCCCGGCGCGATCCTCTACATGACCTACTGGTTCCCGGCCTCGGAGCGCGGCCGCGTGCTGGGGCTGTTCTATTTCGGCTTTCCCATCGCGCTCACGCTCGGCAGCCCGCTCTCCGGCGGCCTGCTGGCGCTCGACGGCGCGCTCGGCCTCGCGGGGTGGCAGTGGATGTTCCTGATCGAGGGGCTGCTGGCCTGCGTGATCGGGATCTACGCGCTGTTCGGACTGACCGACCACCCGGAGCAGGCGACCTGGCTCGCGGCGGACGAGCGGGCGGCGCTCGCGCGCGCCATCGCCGCCGAGACGCGGCAGAAGGTCGAGCGCGGCGGCCTGCACCTCGGCCGCGCCCTGCTTGACCCGCGCCTGCTGCACCTGCTCGGGGTGTATTTCTTCCTGCAGATCAGCGTCTACGGCGTGACCTTCTACCTGCCGAGCCAGGTCAGCGCCCTGCTCGGGGTCAAGATCGGGCCGGAGGTCGGGCTGGTGGTCGGCATCCCCTGGCTCTGCGCCGCGCTGATGGCGGCGTACTGGCCGGGCCGCGCCGTGCGCACCGGACGCTCGCGCGCCTACGCGGTGGGCTTCCTGCTGTTCATCACCGCCGGCCTGGTCGTGTCGGCGAACACGCCGCCGCTGCTCGCGATCGTGGCGCTGTGCTTCGTCACCACCGGGGCGATCTGCGTTCAGCCGATCTTCTGGACCTTCCCGACCGGCTATCTCGGCGGCGTCGCCGCCGCCGGCGGGATCGCGGCGATCAACTCGCTGGGCAATCTCGGCGGCTTCGTCGCGCCCAACCTGCGCGCCTGGGCCGAGGCGCATCTCGGATCGCCCGCCGCCGGGCTCTACGTGCTGGCCCTCGCGGCCCTGTGCGCGGCGGCGCTGGTGCTGATCCTGCCCTCGCGCATCGTCTCGGTGCCGGGCAGCGTCGAGCGCGCCTCGTCCGCGTCCACCCGGCCGAAGCTGATCGCCCGCCGACAGGAGATCTCATGAAGCTGCTTCGCTACGGCCCCGCGGGCCAGGAGCGGCCCGGCCTGCTCGACGCCGAGGGCCGGGTGCGCGACCTCTCGGCGCACCTGCCGGCGCTGGATGCCGGGGCGCTGGATCCGCAGGCGCTGGCCCGCATCGCCGCGATCGCGCCCGACGAGCTGCCGCTCGCCGACGGCAACCCGCGCTTCGGCATCCCCTACACCGGCATCGGCAAGTTCATCGGCATCGGCCTGAACTACGCCGATCACGCCGCGGAGGCGAACCTGCCGATCCCGACCGAGCCCGCGCTGTTCACCAAGGCGATCAGCTGCCTGAACGGCCCCAACGACGCGATCATGCTGCCGCGCGACTCCACCCGGACCGACTGGGAGGTCGAGCTCGGCGTGGTGATCGGACGCAGCGCCCGCTACGTCGGCGAGGCTGAGGCGCTCGATCACGTCGCCGGCTACTGCGTCATCAACGATGTCAGCGAGCGCGATTACCAGCTCGAGCGCGGCCCCACCTGGGACAAGGGCAAGGGCTGCGACAGCTTCGGCCCGGTCGGACCCTACCTGGTGACCGCCGACGAGGTTGCCGACCCGCAGCGGCTCGGCCTGTGGCTCGACCTCAACGGCCGGCGCATGCAGACCGGGCACACCGGCAGCATGATCTTCGGGGTGGCGGCCCTGGTCAGCTACGTCAGCCGGTTCATGACGCTGCACCCGGGCGACCTGATCGCCACCGGAACGCCGCCCGGCGTCGGGCTCGGGGTGAAGCCGGATCCGGTGTTCCTCAAGCCCGGCGACGTGCTCCGGCTCGGCGTCGACGGCCTCGGCGAGCAGCGCCAGCAGGTGGTGGCCTGGAGCGCGGAGCAGGCGGCAGCGCCGTCCGCACGGTGAGCGCAAGCCGCGGCCGCGAGCGGACGGCGACGCTGCCGGATCCGCCCGACCCTAGCCCGATCGAGACCACGGAACGCATGAGCCTGATCTCCTACGCGCAGAACTACGAGGACGTGGTGCTGTGGCGCGCGCTGAAGCACGTGGAAGCCGGCTTCTACGTCGATGTCGGGGCCGCCGATCCACAAGAGATCTCGGTCACCAAGCTGTTCTACGACCGCGGCTGGTCCGGCATCAACATCGAGCCGACCGCCGCCTACTTCGAGCGCCTGGTGCAGGCGCGTCCGCGCGACCTGAACCTCAACGTGGCGGCGGGAGCGGGACCCGGGCTGATGGCGCTGAACGAGATCCCCGGCACCGGCCTGTCCACCAGCGACGACGAGGTCGCCCGCCGCCACGCCGCCGCCGGGTGGGAGAGCCGCGAGATCACGGTGCCGGTGCTGACGCTGACGAGCATCTGCGAGTCCCAGGCGGTGGGGGACATCCACTTCCTCAAGGTGGACGTGGAAGGTGCGGAGGCAGACGTGCTGCGCGGCATGGATTTCGAGCGCTTCCGGCCCTGGATCGTCGTGGTCGAGGCGACCGAGCCGCTCTCGGCCACACGCGACGCATCGTGCGAGGCGCTGCTGCTCGGCCAGCGCTACCGGCGCGCCTATTTCGACGGGCTGAACGCGTTCTACGTCGCCGAAGAGCGGGCCGAGCTCGCAGAGGTTCTGGGGGTGCCCCCCAACGTGTTCGACGACTACGTCACCGCGCGCGAGCACGCGCTGCGGCAGCGCGTCGAGGAAGCCGCCGATACCGTGCACGGCCTGTCCGGCCGGCTGAAGCACCAGGACGACGAGCTGGCCGTGCTTCGCGGGGCCGCGACGCAGGCACAGGCGGCCCGGGAGGCCGCCGAGGCGCTGGCCGCGGCGCGGCGCGAGGAACGCGACGGCGCGCGAGAGGCCGAGCAGCGCGCCCGCCTGCGTGATCTGTTCACCGGCGAGGAGATCTGGTGCCAGCTGTTCAGCGAGCCCGGCGCCGGCTCCGACCTCGCCGGCGTCGCGACGAGCGCGGTGCGGGACGGCGAGGAATG
>CAXTOC010000213.1:0-5014 GCA_964245725.1 uncultured Acetobacteraceae bacterium
GGTCCACGCCGCCACCAGCGCCTACCACATGCCGCGCTGCCTGCTGCTGCTGCGTCTCGCCGGCGTCCGGGCGCGGCCGGTGCCGCCGCCGGATGGGCCGGCCTCGCAGCGCTGCGCCAGGCGCTGGTACTGGCGCCTGCGCGAGGTGCCGGCGCTGCCCTGGGACGCGCTCCTGCTGCTGCTGCGCGATGTGCTGGGCATGCATATTTAATTACGAAATGCCAAGGAATTTCTTGCACACGAAAGCGTGACATGATTATATCGCGATATCGTGATGAGGAAAACCTCCATGACCGCCGCCCTCGAGAACTCCATCCTCGCCAAGGTCATCGCTGCGATCCAGCAGACGGTCTTCCTGCGCGACGTGCAGATCACTCCGGAGACGCGCTTCGCCGAGGATCTCGGCCTCGACAGTCTCGACGTGACCGAGATCGCCCTCCACCTGGAGGAGATGTTCGACATCGAGTTCCCGCAGGATGTCATCACCCATCTCAGCCGCGTCGCCGACATCCTGCGCTATGTCAGCCGCCGCTTCTTCGCCGATGCCGATCTGGCGCTCGCCGACTAGGCACTGCCTCTGGCCGGCTCCTGGCGCTGCGGGACGATATGATCCATACCGTCTCCGTATCGTATTAGGCGAGGGCACATAGCGTGCAGGCCGCACCCCGAGCTGCCGACGCGGACCGGCTGTTCAATACGTTCCGAGACCGTAGCGACCAGGACTGGCTCGACATCCTGGTCAGCTCGCTGCACATCCCCGAGATCGAGGGGGTCGGCATGCCCGGCTTTCCCGACGAGCAGTTCCAGCGCGACATGCACGGCCATTGCGGCGAGGTGTCGCTGCACGAGGCGCACGCCTTCTTCCGGGAGATCAAGGCCTATGCCGGCTATGCCGGCCGTCCGATGGCGGCACACCGCCGGCTGCTCGATTTTGGCTGCGGCTGGGGCCGCATGCTGCGGCTGTTCATGAAGGACATCCGGCCGGACAACCTGTACGGGGCGGACTCCACCTCTCGCTTCCTGACCGAGGCGCGCCGCTGCAACCCGGCGCTGAATTTCCTGGCCTGCGGGCTGGCGCCGCCGACCGTGCTGGCGCCGGAGAGCCTGGACTACGTCATCTCCTGGTCGGTTTTCAGCCACCTCGACGAGTTCCTGACCACGCGCTGGATCGAGGAGTTCGCGCGCCTGCTCAAGCCGGGCGGCCTGCTGATGATCACCACCCAGAGCCGCCGCTTCATCGCCTTCTGCGCCGAGCAGCGGCTGCGACGCGCCTCGGGGATCCGGCTCGAGCATGGCTGGTACGAGGCCTGCGCCGACAGCTTCATCGACGAGAGCCACGAGAACGCCCGCTACGAGGCCGGGCACTTCCTGCATGCGGCGCCGGTAGCCCGTCCCAACCTGCTGTCGCACTACGGCGAGGCGATCATCCCGCGCGGCTACATCGTCAAGCACTGGAGTGCCATGTTCCGCCTGGTCGAGTTCCTGGACAACCCGGCGCGGCTGCCGCAGGTGCTGGTGGTGCTGCAGAAGCCCGGAAATTCTTGACTTGTGCCGCCCCAGCCCCGATTTTAGCAGGGCTGATGCGGGAGAGACCGGCCTGGCCGGCGCCGAAGGAGCAACCGCCCCGGAAACTCTCAGGCAGAAGGACCGCTCGGCATTCGCTTCTGGAGAGTGGCACCTCGCGTGCCCGCCGACGGGATAACGATCTCAGGCAAACCGACAGAAGGGGCATCAACCGGACCGGCTGTCGCCGGTCCTCGGGGTGCTTCCTGATGTCCGAGCCGGTCGAACCGATCTCCCAGACCCCGCTGCACCGCCTGCACCTCGCACTCGGCGCCCGCATGGTGCCGTTCGCGGGCTACGAGATGCCGCTGCAGTACGCCACCGGCATCCTGACCGAACACCTGCACACGCGTGCCAGGGCCGGGCTGTTCGATGTCTCGCACATGGGCCAGATCCGCCTGCGTCCGCGCTCGGGGGTGCTGGCGCACGCGGCCCTGGCGCTGGAGCGGCTGGTGCCGGCGGACATCCTGAGCCTCACCTCGGGCCGGCAGCGCTATGCCCTGTTTACCGATCCGCGCGGCGGTATCCTCGACGACCTGATGGTCGCCCATACCGGCGACGCCCTGGTGCTGGTGGTCAACGCGGCGCGCAAGTGGGCGGACCTCGCGCACCTGGTGACCCATCTCTCGGCCGAGTGCGAGGTCGAACCGCTGTTCGACCGCGCCCTGATCGCGCTGCAGGGACCCGGCGCCGAGGCGGCGCTCGCCGGGCTGGCGCCGGACGCGGCGGCGATGCGGTTCATGGACGTGCGCGGCCTCGATGTCGACGGCGTCCCCTGCCTGGTCTCGCGCTCGGGCTATACCGGGTTGCTGCTGCGCCAGCCCGACGTGCTGCCGATCGGCCTCGGCGCGCGCGACAGCCTGCGCCTGGAGGCGGGGCTGTGCCTCTACGGCACCGACCTCGATCCGCAGGTGACCCCCGTCGAGGCGGCGCTTGACTGGTCGATCGGCAAGAGCCGACGCGCCGGCGGCGCGCGGGCAGGGGGCTTCCCGGGTGCGTCGGCGATCCTCGACCAGCTGTCGCGGGGACCCACGCGGCGTCGCGTCGGCCTCCTGCCGGAGGGACGCGCACCGCTGCGTGGCGGCGTGCCCCTGCATGCCGGCGAGGATCTCGCTGTTTCCCCGGTCGGCGTCGTCACCTCCGGCGCGTTCGGTCCCACTCTCGCAGCCCCGATGGCGATGGCGATGGTGTCGGCACCCTGGTCGGCCGTCGGCACGATCCTGACGGCACCGCTGCGCGGCCGGATGGTGGCGGCGCGGGTCACGACCCTGCCCTTCGTCGCCGCCGGCTTCAAGCGATCCCACGCGAGGACAGCAGCATGAGCATCTCCGGGCTGTGGCGGGACGCCGCCCCCGAGGCGACCGAGTTCGCGCGCCGCCATATCGGCCCCGACGCGGCCGAGACCGAGGCCATGCTGCGCACCGTGGGTGCCGGCGACCTGTCCTCGCTGATCGCCCGCACCGTGCCGGCCTCGATCCTCGAGGAGCTGCCGGCCGACCCGGCGCCCGGCCTGACCGAGACCGAGGTGCTCGCCCGCCTGCGCGCGATCGCCGGCGAGAACCAGGTGCTCACCTCGCTGATCGGCCAGGGCTATCACGGCACCATCCTGCCGCCGGTGATCGGGCGCAACATCCTGGAGAACCCGGCCTGGTACACCGCCTACACGCCGTATCAGCCGGAGATCAGCCAGGGTCGGCTGGAGGCGCTGCTGAACTTCCAGACCCTGGTCTGCGACCTGACCGGCCTCGACGTCGCCAACGCCTCGCTGCTCGACGAGGCGACCGCCGCGGCGGAGGCGATGGCGCTGTCGCGCCGCGTGAGTGCCGTCAAGCAGCCGAACTTCTTCGTCGACGCCGACACCCACCCGCAGACCCTGGCGGTGCTGCGCACCCGCGCCGAGCCGCTCGGCTGGCAGCTGGTGGTCGGCGATCCGACCCTCGACCTCGACCCGACCGCGGTGTTCGGCGCGCTGCTGCACTACCCGGGCAGCTCGGGCGCGCTGCGCGACCACCGCTCCACCATCGCCGCGCTGCGCGAGGCCGGCGCGATCGTGACGATGGCGGCGGATCCGCTCGCCCTGACGCTGCTGACGCCGCCCGGCGCGCTGGGTGCCGACATCGCCGTGGGCTCGATGCAGCGCTTCGGCGTGCCGATGGGCTTCGGCGGCCCGCACGCCGCCTACATGGCGGTGCGCGACGCCTTCAAGCGCGGCATTCCCGGCCGCCTGGTCGGCGTGTCGATCGACAGCCACGGGAAGCCGGCCTATCGGCTCGCCCTGCAGACCCGCGAGCAGCACATACGGCGCGAGAAGGCGACCTCGAACATCTGCACGGCCCAGGTGCTGCTCGCCGTCATCGCCTCGATGTACGCGGTCTACCACGGCCCGGACGGCCTGCGCGCGATCGCGCGACGCACCCACCGGCTGACCACCATCCTCGCCGCCGGCCTGCGCGCGCTCGGCGTTGCGGTCGAGACCACGGCGTTCTTCGACACCATCACGGCGGACGCCGGTGCGGGTGCCGCGCGCGTGCTCGAGCGCGCATGCGACGCAGGCATCAACCTGCGCCGCCACCTCGGCGGCCGCATCGGCATCAGCCTGGACGAGACCAGCGGCCGGGACACGGTGCGCGCGGTGTGGTCGGCGTTCTGCGCCGACAGCGACCGCCTCGCCGCGATCGAGGCCGCCTTGGAGGCGCCCGACGATACGATCCCGGACGCCCTGGTGCGCGCCGCGCCGTTCATGACCCACCCGGTGTTCCACGCGCACCGCTCGGAGACCGACATGCTGCGCTACCTGCGCCGGCTGTCGGACAAGGACCTGGCACTGGACCGCAGCATGATCCCGCTCGGCTCGTGCACGATGAAGCTGAACGCCACCGTCGAGATGATGCCGATCAGCTGGCCCGGCTTCTGCGACATGCATCCCTTCGCGCCCCTCGAGCAGGCGCGCGGCTATCACCGCCTGTTCGGCGAGCTGCAGGCCGCGCTGTGCCGCATCAGCGGCTACGACGCGGTGTCGCTGCAGCCCAACTCCGGCGCCCAGGGCGAGTATGCCGGCCTGCTGGCGATACGCGGCTATCACCGCAGCCGCGGCGAAGCCCATCGCGACGTCTGCCTGATCCCGGCCTCCGCGCACGGCACCAACCCGGCGTCTGCGCAGATGGCCGGCATGCAGGTGGTGGTGGTCGGCTGCGACGGCAGCGGCAACGTCGACGTGGACGACCTGCGGCGCAAGATCGACAGACACGCCGACCGCCTCGCCGCCATCATGATCACCTATCCGTCGACGCACGGCGTATTCGAGGAGGCGGTGCGCGAGATCTGCGCGGCCGTGCACGAGGCCGGCGGCCAAGTCTACCTGGACGGCGCCAACCTAAACGCCCAGGTGGGGCTGTGCCGTCCCGGCCGCTACGGCGCCGACGTCAGCCACTTCAACCTGCACAAGACCTTC
>CAXTOC010000214.1:0-4979 GCA_964245725.1 uncultured Acetobacteraceae bacterium
CGGCGGGATCGAGGCCAGCAGCGCGTTGGTATAGGGATGGCCGGGCGCGGCGAACACGGCCTCGGTCGGGCCGCGCTCGGCGACCGTGCCCGCATACAGCACCAGGGTGCGGTCGCAGGTCTCGGCGACCACGCCCATGTCGTGGGTGATCAGCAGCACCGAGGAGCCGAAATCGCGCCTGAGGTCGCGCAGCAGCTCCAGGATCTGCGCCTGCACGGTCACGTCCAGCGCCGTGGTCGGCTCGTCGGCGATCAGCAGGGCGGGGTTGCAGGACAGCGCCATGGCGATCATCGCGCGCTGGCGCAGGCCGCCGGAGAGCTGGTGCGGGTAGCGCTCGGCGGCACGCTTCGGGTCCGGCACGCCCATCCGCTCGAGCAGGTCGACGGTGCGCGCCCGCGCGCCGGCGTGGCTCAGGCGCTCGTGGGCGCGGATCTGCTCGTCGATCTGCCAGCCGATCGTGTGCACCGGGGTCAGGGCGGTCATCGGGTCCTGGAAGATCATGGCGATCTCGCGGCCGCGCAGGCGGCGCAGCGCGCGCGGCGGCAGCCCGAGCATCTCGCGCCCGCGGAAGCGCACCGAGCCCGTGACCTGCGCGCCGGGCGCGTCGATCAGGCCCATCACCGCGAGGGCGGTCATGCTCTTGCCCGATCCGGACTCGCCCACGATGCCGAGGATCTCGCGCTCGCCGACCGAGAAGCAGAGCTGCTCGACGATGCGCACCATGCGGCCGCGAGCACTGGGCAGGGCTATGGTCAGCTCGGTGATCTCGAGCAGCTGCATGGCTCAGCGCCCCTCGCGCACGCGCGGATCGAGGAACAGGTAGAGGATGTCGACCAGGGCGTTGGCCAGCACGACGAAGAAGGCGGAGTACATCACGGTCGCCATGATCAGCGGCAGGTCGAGGTTGGACAGCGCCTGGTAGGTCAGCCGGCCCACGCCTTGCAGGCCGAACACCACCTCGGTGAGCAGCGCGCCGCCGCCGACCAGCTGCGCGAAATCGAGCCCGAACAGCGAGACGAAGGTGATCATCGAGGTGCGCAGGCCGTGGCGCAGCAGTACCCGGCTCGCCGACAGGCCCTTGGCCTGCGCGGTGCGCATGAAGTCCTCGCTGTAGGCCGCGACCAGGTCGGCGCGCAGCACCCTGCCGTAGATGCCGATGAACAGCACCGCGAGCGTGACCCACGGGATCACCAGCGCCTTGAACCAGCCCCACGGGTCCTCGCTCAGCGGCACGTAGCCGAGCCCGGGCACCCAGGAGAACAGCCAGGTGTCGTGCAGGCGGCTCTGGGTGATCAGGTTGACCACCTCGCCGAGCCAGAACACCGGCATGGAGATGCCGATCAGGCCCAGCATCATCAGGCCGCGGTCGATCCAGGAGCCGCGGGTGGCGGTGGCGAGCGTGCCCATGGCGACCGAGGCCAGCACCCAGACGACCGCGGCGCCGACCACCAGCGACAGCGTCACCGGGGCTGCGCGTATCACCTCCGGCACCACCCGCTCGCCGTGATCGACGAACGAGGTGAGGTCGCGGGTGACGAACAGCTTGTCCATCATGCGCGCGTACTGCACCGGCAGCGGCCGGTCGAAGCCGTACTCGTGGCGGACGAAGGCGAGCGTCTCGGCCGAGGCGTTGCGTCCGGCGATGCGGGCGGTGGGATCCGAGCCGGGGGTGGCGAAGAACACCGCGAACACCAGCACGCTGATGCCGAACAGCACGAAGATCGTCTGGCCCAGGCGACCCAGGAAGGCCGTCGCCATCACTCGCGCCCCGTCATTCGCGTCGCCGGTTGGCGTCGCGCACGTCGAGCGCGTCGCGCAGGCCGTCGCCGAGCAGGTTGAGCGCCAGCACGGTGAGCACGATGGCGAGCCCCGGTGCGAAGGCGACCATCGGGCGGGTATAGATCAGGCCCTCGCCGTCCTGGATGATGGTGCCCCAACTCGCCGCCGGCGCCTGCACGCCGATGGAGAGGAAGGAGAGGGCGGATTCCGCCAGCATCGCCAGTGCCATCAGCAGCGGCGCCAGCACGATCAGCGTGCCCGACACGTTGGGCAGGATGTCGCGCAGCAGGATCCGCGCCCGCGACACGCCGAGGCCGCGCGCGGCGAGGACGAACTCGCTGTGCCGCAGCGACAGCACGCGGCCGCGTATCGGGCGCGCGGCGTAGGGCACGTACACCAGCGCGATGATGCAGATCGGCAGGGCGAGGTTGTCGGACTCGATGGTGAACGGCCCCAGCCGCAGCCCCTGGCTGATGGTGACGATGGAGAGCGAGATCGCGAACAGGTAGACCGGCACCGCCCACATGATGTCCATCGCGCGCGACAGCACCGCGTCGACGACGCCGCCGAAGAAGCCCGAGACGATGCCGACGGCGGCGGCGAGGACGATGCAGAGCAGCGTCGCGGCGGCGCTGATCAGCAGCGAGTTGCGGCCGCCGTAGAGCAGGCGCGCCATCACGTCGCGGCCCTGGCCGTCGGAGCCGAGCAGGTAGGCGGACGCGCGCCAGGTCGGCCCGATCGGGGTGAGGCCGAGATGCAGCCGGTTGGCGTTGGGCTGCATCACCGCGATCTCGTGCCCGTCGAGGGTGACAGTGGCGGCGACGTCGGAGCTGAAGGGATCGGTGCGGGCGAGGTCGCGGGCATAGAGCGGTGCCGCGAGGCAGGCGAGCACGATCAGCAGCAACGCGCTCAGCGCCGCCATCGCGGCGCGATCGTGCAGCAGGGCGCGGGTCGCGGTGCTCCAGGGACCGTCGTGGGTCACTGCACCCAGACCCGCGAGAACAGCAGGTGGTAGAGGCTGGTGTAGGTGTAGTTGCCCAGCCGCCTGGAGACGAAATCGACGTATTTCATCTGGATCAGCGGCGCCGCCGCGCTGATCCGCATGACTTGGTCGCTGACCCGCGACCAGAGCAGCGCGCCGGCCTTGCTGTCGGTGGCGGAGACGCGGACGGCGCGCTCGATCGTGTCCTGGATGGTGCGGTCGCACAGGCCCGACATATTGACCGAGGAGTCCGAGCCCGGGTGGAAGTTCTCGCAGCCGAACAGGTCGTCGAGGAAGTTCGAAGCGGCCGGGTAGTCCGCGTACCAGTCGGTCAGGCTGATCTGCACGTGGTTGTTGGTGTTCTCGATGTAGTTCAGCGAGATGGCGAAGGTCACGAACTTGATGCTGGTGTCGTAGCCGATCTGGCGCAGCGTGTTCTGCAGGTAGATGCCCATCGACATGTCGACGGCGCGGTTGGGCACGATCAGGGTGACCTTGGCACCCTTGGTGCCGCTCTGCTCGACCAGTGCGCGCGCGCGCGCGAGATCCGGCTTCTGCCACTGCCGTGCCGGATGATCCAGATCCGCACCTCTGGTGTAGAGGCACTGGTCGCTGCGGCCCGCGATGCCCATGGGCACCATCTCACAGAGCGGATCGGCGACCGTGGCACCGCCGTAGAAGGTCGCCATTGCTGCGCGGTTGACCGCATAGTTCACCGCCTGGCGTGCCTTGAGGTTGTTGAAGGGTGGCAGATTGACGTTCATCGGCATGTAGAAGAGCGCGAACACGGGCTGGATGTGGACCTGATCCGGGTAGCGATCGCCGAGTTCGCCCAGCCGGTCGAGCGGCTTGTTGTCGAGCATCCAGTCGTAGTGGCCGTTCTCCACAGCCGTGGTCTGCGCCTCGTCGGTCAGGCCGTAGTCATACTGGATACGGTCGACGTAGCCGTCCGGCTGGGCGAGCGGGTTCCAGACGTGGAAGTACGGGTTCCGCTCCAGGATCATGCCGTGGTTCGGGTCGTAGGCGGTGATCCTGTATGGCCCGGTGGCGGCGGGCGGCGTGTTGCCGAGATCGTGCGTGGGCGTGTCGGCCGGCAGGATGGTGGCGTGCGCCATCGCCAGCTTGTCGAAGAACTCGCCGTCCGGCTGGGTCAGGTGGAAGGTGATGGTGCCGGCACCATTGTCGGCCTCGACGCCGCCGGCGAGCGTGCAGTGCGCCGGATCCTTCAGGCACAGGTCGGCGCCGACGATGCCGCCGTAGAAGCTGCCGGCGGTCGGGCTGCCGACCTTGAAGATGCGCTGCATGGACGCCAGAACGTCTGCGGGGCGCACCAGCTGGCCGGTGGAGAAGCGCAGCCCGGGATGCAGACGGAACACGTAGGTGCGGCCGCCATCCTGCGGCTGCGGCAGCGCGTCGGCGAGATCGGGCACGATCGTCGTGCTCGACGAACCGTCGAGCTTGGCGAACGCGGTCAGGCCGTCATTGGTGACGGTGAGGATCTGCCAGGTCTGGCTGAGGTAGTTGATCTGCGGATCCAGCGTGCCGCCGGCCTCGTCGGAGGTCAGGCGCAGGGTGCCGCCGCGGTGCTCCGGCTGATAGGCGGGCGCCCTGAGATCCTGAGCTTCGGCGGCACCCGGCGCGGTGACGCAGAGACCCATCGTCAGCAGCCGGATGAAACGCAGGCGCTTCGCGCTGGCCGTGGTCAAGAGGCGTCGCGCGGAGGGGACGTGCCGCGCACGAGGTCGCGCGCCTTGGCCGCGATGTCCTCCGCGCTGGCGGCGCCGTCGATGAAGCCGACGAAGCGGCCCTGCTGGTCCATGACGTAGATGATCGAGCTGTGGTCCATCGTGTAGTCGCCGCCCCTGGTCGGGTGCCGCGCGGCGTAGACGCGGAACTCGTGCTCGGCGCGGTCGATCTGCGCCTGCGTGCCGGTCAGGCCGGTGATGCGGGTTCCGAACAGCGACGCGTACTGGCCGACCACCGCGGGCGTGTCGCGCGCGGGATCGACGGTGATGAAGATCGGCGCGATCGCGCGGCCCTGGTCTTTCAGGAGGTCGAGCGCGTTGGCGATGTTGTTCAGCGCCGTGGGGCAGGCGTCCGGGCAACGCGTATATCCGAAATAGATCAGCATCCAGCGGCCGCGGAAGTCGGCGTCGGTCACGGTGCGGCCGTCCGCGCCGACCAGGCGGAACGGGCCGCCGACGCTGCCCGCGAGGTC
>CAXTOC010000215.1:0-4978 GCA_964245725.1 uncultured Acetobacteraceae bacterium
GCTCTACACGCTGGCCGACGAGACGCGGCTGATGCAGGTATGGCGGCGCGCACATACGAGGGCCGGCGGGGGCTGAGCTTCCGCCGCCGCCCGCCCCGACACAGGACCCCGCATGCCAGCTGATCCTGCCCCGCGCGGCCTCTACCCGCCGATCGAGCCGTACGCGCACGGCATGCTCGAGGTGGGCGACGGCCACGGCGTGTACTGGGAGCTGTGCGGCAACCCGTACGGCGTCCCGGTGGTGTTCCTGCACGGCGGTCCGGGGGGCGGCTGCTCGCCGACGCAGCGTCGGCTGTTCGACCCTGCGCGCTACCGCATCCTGCTGTTCGACCAGCGCGGCTGCGGACGCTCCATCCCGCACGCCTCGCTCGAGCACAACACCACCTGGCACCTGGTCGACGACATCGAGCGGCTGCGCGCGATGACCGGCACGGAACGCTGGCTGGTGTTCGGCGGCTCCTGGGGCAGCACCCTGGCGCTGGCCTACGCGCAGGCGCATCCCGGGCGCGCCACCGGGCTGATCCTGCGCGGCATCTTCACGCTGCGTCGCGCCGAGCTGCTCTGGTACTACCAGGACGGCGCCTCGTGGCTGTTCCCGGACAAGTGGGAGCGCTTCCTGGCGCCGATCCCCGAGGGCGAGCGCGGCGACCTGATCGGCGCCTACCGGGCGCGCCTGACCTCGGACGACCCGCAGCTGCGGACCCTGGCGGCGCGCGCCTGGAGCCTGTGGGAGGGGGAGACGCTGACGCTGCGGCCCAACCCCGAGATCGCCTCGCAGCACGGCGAGGATCGCTACGCGCTGGCGTTCGCGCGCATCGAGAACCACTACTTCGTGCACGGCGCCTGGCTCGAGGAGGGGCAGCTGCTGCGCGAGGTGTACCGCATCGCGCACCTGCCCGGCGTGATCGTGCAGGGGCGCTACGATGTCGCAACACCCGTGCGCAGCGCCTGGGATCTGCATCGCGCCTGGCCGCAGGCGGAGTTCCACCTGATCGACGATGCCGGCCACGCCACCACCGAGCCCGGCATCCTGTCCGCGCTGATCGACGCCACCGACCGGTTCCTCAGCCTGGGCGCGTGAGGGTGGTCGCGCGGCGAGCCCGCGTCGGTCCGGTCGGGCTGATCTGGCTGGTCTGCCTGCTCGCGGCCGCTCCCGCGTCGGCCGACCGCGCGGCCGCGGTGCCGCTGCGCGACGAGGGCGGCTTCCTGTCGATCCCCGCCAGCAGCCGCGGCCGGCCGATCCGGCTGATGCTCGATACCGGTTCCGATGCCGGGCTGATCACGCCGCAGGCGGTGCAGGCGCTCGGGCTGGCGCGCGATCCGGGGCTGCGCATCCGGCTGCACGGCACCGGCGGGGGCGGGGGATCCGCCGGCGTGGCGCGCCTGTCGAGGCTCGCGATCGGGGGCCTGATGCTCGGCGACGTCTCGATCCCCGTAGGTGCGCTGCCCGCAGCCCCGCTACTCGATCCGCCGGTGGCGGGGTTCCTGGGCGGCGACGTGCTGTCGCGGTTCGACCTCGACCTGGACGTCCCGGCCGGGACCCTGTCGCTGTACCGGATCGACCTGCCTTCTCTCGCCTGCGCGCCGCCGCCGACCTGGAGTGGGCCGTTCGAGGCCATAGCGCTCGAGGCGCACGGCGTGCGGCTGTCGCTGCCGGCCACGCTCGACGGTCGCCCGATCCGCGCGCTGTTCGATACCGGCGCCCGCTCGCACCTGCTGTCGCGGGCAGCGGCGCAGCGGCTCGGGGTGTCGCCGGCGGCGCTCGCCGCCGATCCCGGCGGCCCCACCCCCGGCGTCGACCTGCGCGACCAGCCCTATCACTGGCACCGCTTCGCCAGCCTGCGCATCGGCGACGAGACGACGCGCTCGCCGGTGCTGACGGTGGCGCCGCTGTCGGAGCCATTCGACATGCTGCTCGGCAGCGACGGGCTGTCCGGGCGCGAGGTGGGGGTCTCGTACGCGACCCGCCAGATCTTCCTCAGGCGCCCGGTCCGGTGAGGCGGATGGGCGCCGCGACGAACGCCTTCAGTTAATGCGCTCGCCGTGCAGCGTCATGTCCAGCCCCTCGGTCTCCTCGTCGTGGGTGACGCGCAGGCCGATGGTCAGGTCGATGATCTTGAGCAGCACGAACGACAGCAGCCCGCTCCAGATCAGCGTCACGCACACCGCCTTGGCCTGGATGATCAGCTGCGCGAACGACCCCACGGTGCCCGCCGGCGAGGCGTCGGTGGCCGAGAGCGGCCCGTAGGCGAACACGCCGGTCAGCAGGGCGCCGATGATGCCGCCGATGCCGTGCACGCCGAAGCAGTCGAGGCTGTCGTCGTAGCCGAACATGTGCTTCATGTAGGTGGCGGTCCAGAAGCAGATCACGCCGGCGGCGACGCCGATGATGATCGCGGGCCCGGGCAGCACGAAGCCGGAGGCCGGCGTGATCGCCACCAGCCCCGCGACCGCGCCGGAGATCACGCCCAGCACCGTGGGCTTTCCCTTGGCGATCCACTCGGCGAACATCCAGCCCAGCGCCGCCGCCGCGGTGGCGATCTGAGTCGCCGCCATCGCCATGCCGGCGCGGCCGTTGGAGCCGACCGCGGAGCCGGCGTTGAAGCCGAACCAGCCGACCCAGAGCAGCGAGGCGCCGATCACCGCGTAGGTGAGGTTGTACGGCGCCATGTCGTCGTGGCCGTAGCCCTGCCGCTTGCCGAGCACCAGCGCGCACATCAGGCCCGCGATGCCGGCGTTGATGTGCACCACCGTGCCGCCGGCGAAGTCGATCGCGCCGAACGCGCCGACCCAGCCGATCGGGCTCCACACCCAATGCGCGATCGGCGCGTAGACCACCAGCGACCACAGCACCATGAAGATGCACATGGCGCTGAACTTCATGCGGTCGGCGAAGGCGCCGGCGATCAGTGCGGGGGTGATGATCGCGAACGTCATCTGGAACATCATGTAGACGGTCTCGGGGATCGTCATCACGGTCGCGTTCGAGCTGCCGGCCCCCATGGTGAAGCCGATGTCGCTGCCCTTGGAGATGTTGGCGCCGATGCCGTGCAGCATGAAGCGGGACAGGTCGCCGATATAGGGCGAGCCGGTGGTGAAGGTCAGGCTGTAGCCGGCCACCACCCAGGTGATGGTGACCAGGCAGCAGATGGTGAAGGCCTGCATCAGGGTGGCCAGCACGTTCTTCTTGCGCACCATCCCGGCGTAGAACAGGGCGAGGCCCGGCACCGTCATCATCAGCACCAGCGCGGTGCTGGTCAGCATCCAGGCGGTGTCGCCGGTGTCGATCTTCGGCGGCGGCGGCGGCGCCGCGGCGAGTGCCGGGTGCGCCGACAGCATCGCCGCGAGTGCGACCCCGAGCAGCGTGCACGCGCCGATCGCGGCGTGCCGCCGCAGGTCCCGTGAGGGGGCAATGGCAAGGGCTGTCACAGCGCGTCATCTCCGGTTTCGCGGGTACGGATACGGATGGCGCGCTGGATCTCGGTCACGAAGATCTTGCCGTCGCCGATCTTGCCGGTGTGGGCCGACTGCACGATCGCCTCGACCACCTGGTCGAGCAGGTCGTCGGGGACGGCCACCTCGATCTTGACCTTGGGCAGGAAGCTCACGTGGTACTCGGCACCACGGTAGATCTCCGTCTGCCCCTTCTGGCGTCCGAATCCCTTCACTTCCGACACGGTCAGGCCCTGCACGCCCAGGGGCGTCAGCGCCTCACGCACATCGTCGAGCTTGAAGGGCTTGATGACTGCTGTGACGAGCTTCATCACACCTCTCTCTCGGCTGTCCCCACCTGCCCACCATCGGGCAGGCCCACGCCGGGCCGGACGCCCCGATCCGGTTGGCACCCACTTGTTCCAAAAACCGTGCCATGACCGTCGGCCGAGCCGGCCCCGGTTGACGCGGCGGCCGCAGGCGCCACCTCTGCCATCCGGGCGTGCGCACCGGCCTGTTTGGCGACCAGTCGATGGCTCGCCATTGCCCGTAAACGAGGCAGATCGATCCGATGTCCGCGCTACCCTCCCGTTCCGCTGCACCCGCCCACGACGCCGATGCCGTCGAGTTCGATGCCTGCGTGGTCGGCGCCGGGCCGGTCGGCGCCACGCTGGCCTGCCGCCTCGCCGCCGGCGGCGTGCGGGTGGCGGTGATCGATCGCGCCGCCCTGCCGCCGATGGAGCATCCGGACTTCGACGGGCGGGCCTACGCCATCGCCGCCAGCTCGCGCCGTCTGCTGGAAGCGTCCGGGGTGTGGCAGCGGCTGCCCCTGCCCTCCTGCCCGATCCTGGGCATCCGGGTGTCGGACGGCCGGCCGGGGCGGCCGGCGTCGCCGCTGTTCCTGCACTTCGACCACCGCGAAGTCGGCGAGCCGTTCGGCTGGATGACCGAGGCGCGCAGCCTGCGCATGGCGCTGAACGCCACCTTGCACGCCTCGCCGCTGATCCGCCTGTTCGCGCCGGACGAGGCGTCGGCGGTGCCGGGCGATCCGGACGCGATGCGGGTCGAGACGCGTGGAGGGGCTCGGCTGCGCGCGCGGCTGGTGATTGCGGCGGAAGGCCGGCAGAGCCCGCTGCGACGCCAGGCCGGGATCGCGGTGACCCGCTACGCCTACGGCCAGACCGGCATCGTCAGCGCGGTGTCGCACGAGCGGCCGCACGACAACCTGGCGCTGGAGCATTTCCTGCCCGGTGGCCCGTTCGCGCAGCTGCCGATGGCCGCGGGCGAGGCCGGGGAGCACCTGTCGGCGATCGTCTGGACCGAGCGCGAGCCGCTCGCGAGCCGGCTGGCCGCCCTCGACGACGACGCCTTCACCCGCGAGCTGCAGCGCCGTCTGGGCAGCCACCTCGGCGCCGTGCGACCCGTGGGGCGGCGCTGGACCTACGCGCTCGGCGCGCTGCACGCGCATCGCTACGCGGCCCCGCGCCTGGCGCTGGTCGGCGACGCCGCGCATCCGGTGGGCTCGGGGCAGGGGGCTTCGATGGCC
>CAXTOC010000216.1:0-239 GCA_964245725.1 uncultured Acetobacteraceae bacterium
CGGTAGTCGAAGTTGACGGCGCTCGTCATGTTGGTGACGTGGCGCTCGCGGACCCCGGCGGCGTTGATCGCGTCACCGTAGGGCAGCGGATGCGCCCCGAACGCCGGCATGTGCGCGGCCACGTGCAGCAGCGCCGGCAGCACGCACAGGCAGGCGAGGCCGCACCGCGCCAGCCGGACCCGGGTGCCGGCGGCGATGGCACGGTCGTACCAGGGGTCCACATCGTCAACCGCCATGTT
>CAXTOC010000216.1:249-1489 GCA_964245725.1 uncultured Acetobacteraceae bacterium
GTCTGCCTTGAGGCGGTTCATTCGTCCTCCGGCCCGCGCGCGCTGCGGTCCATCTTCACCGAGGCCAGCACCGCGAGGAACAGCAGCGGCACCGCCGCCGTGCCGACCGCCAGTTCGGCGAACGCCACGTCCGGCGCCTGCAGCGCCATGAACAGCAGCGACAGCACCAGCCCGTTCACCGCCATCGCCATGACCTGCCGCCGCGGCGCGCGCGACAACGCGACGCCGGTCCCCGAAGCGGCAGCGAGCAATAGCAGCGCCGCGATCAGCAGGCTCATCGGCCCGGCTCCGCCTCGGGTTCGGCGCCGCCCCTGGCGCCCGCGCGGAGCCACAGCGCCCGGCCGCTCGCGTGCGACAGTGCGGCGCCGTAGCACAGCGAGACCAGGATGGTCAGCAGGATCTTGAACGCCCGGGTCGACGGCCCGTCGGCGAGGAAGGCGGCGACGCACAGCGCGCTTCCGGCGGCCGCGTTGACGAAGGCCACGCAGTGCAGCCGGTCGAGCGGCGCGCGCAGTCGCGCGAAGCCGAGGCAGCCCAGCCACACGATGCCGACCACCACCGCCAGCAGTGCCGCGATGACGGCGGTCACAGCCAGCGCTCGAGGAACAGCGCCATCAGCAGCGTGCCGGGCAACCCCAGCAGGGCGAGGCAGAGTGCCAGGTCGATGAACGAGCTCTGGTCGAGGGCGAAGGTCATCAGCGCCAGCACCATCGTGACCACCGAGGTGGTCAACTGCAGCGCCACCAGCCGCGTGGCGGTGCCGCCGCGTCCCGCGACCAGCACCGGCACCGCAAGCGGCGGCAGCAGGGCGAGCACCGCCAGCAGCCAGATGCTCATACCGGCCACCGCGTGTCGCGGCTCGGCGCGGCGGTTGCCAGCCGGTGCAACCGCAGCGCCTGCCCGTCGCGCGGCAACTCCACCACGAAGCCGTTCGGCGCCAGCGAGCTGCCGAGGATCACCAGCGCGCGACGCGCCGCGTTCTCAGGGTCGTCGTCGCCGGGATGGAACGGCTGCGGCGCGACCGCCGTAAGTTGGCCGTCGGGGCGGCGGCGCAGGGTCCGCAGCAGCACCAGCCCGACCCGCGCGCTGTCGAGCGGCACCGCGCGCAGCAGCCGCCACAGCGCGCGCGCGGGCGGCATCGGCAGGCGCAGCCGGTGCTCCTGGCGCAGGTGCAGCACCGTGGCGAGCCCGGCGCAGCCGACCGCGCACAGCGCCGGCGTCTTCTGCTCCTCGTTCGATG
>CAXTOC010000216.1:1499-4929 GCA_964245725.1 uncultured Acetobacteraceae bacterium
CCGCCGCGGCGACGCCGAAGCCGGCGGTGATCGCGCCGGCCAGCACCGGATGCGCGCCGGCCCTGGTATGGACGCTGCGTCGGACCCGGTGCGGCGAGTCGCCCCCCACCGCGCCGTCCTCGCCCGCCGCGTGCAGCGCGCCCTCCGGATCGCGCCTGGCCGGCTGGTCCGCGACCGACTGGCGCGACAGCACGTGCGCGCCCATCCAGTCGATCGCCGCCGGCACGTACTGGCTGAGCGCGCTGATCAGCTTCGCACCGCCGCCGATATAGATGTCGCGGCCGCCATGCACCGCGGCGCGCAGGATCGCATCGGCGACGTCCTCGGCGGCATAGACCGGCGGCGGCAGCACAGGCTTGCCGGCGGTGAAGTTCCCGGCATGGAACGGGAACGGCGTGTCGATGGCGGCGGGCTTGATCAGCGTCACCGAGATCGGCGCGCCCTCCTGCTCCATCTCGGCGCGGAAGGCGTCGGTGAAGCCCCGGATCGCGTGCTTCGAGGCGCTGTACATGCCCTGCACCGGGAAGCCGACGTCGGAGGCGACGCTGCCGAGGTTGATGATGGCGCCGCCCCTGGACTTCAGGTGCGCGGCCGCGGTCAGCGTGCCGTAGACCACGCCCCAGAAATTGACCTCGAACATGCGCCGGTGCTCGGCGTCGGGGATCTCCTCGAGGCGGCCGAAGATGCCGAGCCCGGCATCGTTCACCCAGGTGTCGAAGCCGCCGAACGCCCGCACCGCCTCGGCGGCCAGCCGTTCCAGCTGCTCGCGCCTGGAGACGTCGGCGACCAGATGCGTCGCCCTGCCGCCGCGGGCGCGGATCTCGCGCACGATGCGGGCCAGCGTCTCGCCGTTGCGCGACGACAGCACGACCCGGGCCCCCTGCTCGGCGGCGGCGTAGGCGGTGGCCAGCCCGATGCCGCTGGACGCCCCGGTGATGACGATGACCTGCTCGGCCAAGGGTTTCAGCGTCACGCCCATGCGAGGCTCCCCTCCGGATCAGGCCATAACCGCCGCGGGGTGCACGGGTTCAGGAGCGCCGGTCCCCATGCACCAGGTCGAGATCGGCGAAGCGGGTGAACTCGCCCTCGAAGAACAGGTCGATCTTGCCGGTCGGCCCGTGCCGCTGCTTCTCCAGCAGCAGCTCGGCCTTGTTGTGCACCTGCTCCATGTCGCGCTGCCACTTGTCCAGCGCGGCCTGGAACTTGTCCTCGCTGTCGTAGGCCATCTGCTTGGGCGCGCGCTGCTGCAGGTAGTACTCGTCGCGGTAGAGGAACATCACCGCGTCCGCGTCCTGCTCGATCGAGCCGGATTCACGCAGGTCCGAGAGCTGCGGCCGCTTGTCCTCCCGGCTCTCCACCGAGCGCGACAGCTGCGACAGCGCCAGCACCGGCACCTCCAGCTCCTTGGCGATCCCCTTCAGCCCCTGGGTGATCTGGCTGACCTCCTGCACCCGGTTCTCCGGCCGCGTGCCCACGGTGGGGCGCATCAGCTGCAGGTAGTCGACCACCACCAGGTTCAGCCCCTTGGTGCGGGCCAGCCTGCGGCAGCGCGTGCGCAGCGCGGACAGCGTGATCGCCGGCGTGTCGTCGATATGCAGCGGCAGGGTCGCCAGCTCGCGCGACACCTGGATGAAGCGGTCGAACTCCTTCTGCCCGATCTCGCCGCGCCGGATGCGCTCGCCGGAGACGCGCGCCTCCTCCGACAGCAGGCGGGTGGCCAGCTGCTCGGCGCTCATCTCCAGCGAGAAGATCGCGACCGATCCCTTCGGCTGCACCTCCGCTCCGATGCCGTCGCGGGCGCCGTCGCGGGCGCGCGCCTCCTGCATCAGCGCCCGGGCGGCGCCGAAGGCGATCTTGGTGGCGAGCGCCGACTTGCCCATGCCGGGCCGCCCGGCCAGGATCAGCAGGTCGGACGGGTGCATCCCGCCGGTCTTCTTGTCGAGGTCGCGCAGGCCGGTGGTCAGCCCGGCGACCGCGCCGGCGCGGTGGAACGCGCGCTCGGCGATGCCGATCGCCTCGGTCAGCGCGCGCTCGAAGCTGACGAAGCCGCCATCCTGGCCGCGATCGGTGGCCAGCCGGAACAGGTGCTCCTCCGCCGCCTCGATCTGGTGCGTGCCGTCCAGCTCCGGCTCGGCGCCGAAGGCGTTGTTGACCACCGTCTCGCCGATCTCGATCAGCTGGCGGCGCAGCCACGAGTCGTGGATCGCGCGGCCGTACTCGCCGGCGTTGATGATGCCGACCATCGCGGTCAGCAGCTGGCCGAGATAGGCGGCACCGCCGACCTCGTCGAGCAGGCCGGAATGCTCGAACTCGGCGCGCAGCGTGATCACGTCGGCGAGCTGGCCGGCCTCGATGCGTCGCGCGATCGACTGGAAGATGCGGCCGTGCAGCGGGTCGGCGAAGTGCTCCGGGGCGAGGAACTCGCTGACCCGGTCGTAGGCCTTGTTGTTGGCCAGCAGCGCCCCGAGCAGCGCCGTCTCCGCCTGCGCGTTGGCGGGAGGAAGACGCAGGGACTGGCCGAACAGGCTCTCCCTGCGGCTGGATTCGATCTGGTTCACCGCCTCACCCTAGCCGGTAACGTCGCGCGGTTCAGCCTCTGTCTCGCCTGTGGATAACGGGGAACCTGGGGACGCGTTCGCCTCGGCCGCACGCAGGCGGGCGATCGTCGCCGTGCTGGACTGGTCGGGCAGCAGCCCCGCCAGCACCAGCCTGCCGCCCGCTGCCTGCACCAGCTCGCCGCCCACCACCGCCTCGGGCGCGTAGTCCGCGCCCTTGACCAGCACGTCCGGCATCAGTGCGCGGATCAGCGCCAGCGGCGTGTCCTCGTCGAAGCAGAGCAGGCAGTCGACGTGGCGGATCGCCGCCAGCACCTGGGCGCGCGCCGCCAGCCGGTTGACCGGACGCAGCGCCCCCTTCAGCCGACGCACCCCGGCATCGGTGTTCAGCGCGACGATCAGCCGGTCGCACTCCGCCCGCGCCGCGGCCAGCAGCGAGACGTGGCCGGCGTGCAGCACATCGAAGCAGCCGTTGGTGAAGCCGACGCGCAGCCCCTGCGCCCGCCAGCGCGCCGCCAGCGCCTGCGCGTGCGCCAGTGTCGCGAGCACGCCGGCGCCGCCCTCCTCGCCTCTTGGCGCCGGATGCTCGCCGAACTGCCGGTCGAGCAGCTCGAGCTCCTGCATCACCTCGACGATGTCGGCGGTGGCGGTGCCGAGCTTGCCGACCACGACCCCGGCGGCGGCGTTGGCGATGCGCACCGCCTGCGACAGCGTGTGGCCGGCGCCGTGCGCCAGCGCCATCGCCGCGATCACGGTGTCGCCGGCGCCGGAGACGTCGAACACCTCGCGTGCCCGCGCCGGCACCGAGAGCACCGCGCCGTCGCGCTCGACCAGCACCATGCCCTTCTCCGAGCGGGTGACCAGGATCGCGTCAG
>CAXTOC010000217.1:0-3002 GCA_964245725.1 uncultured Acetobacteraceae bacterium
CCCGGCCCGACCGTGCGGCAGCGGCCGGCGCGGCGGCGGAAACCGGCGGCGGCGGCGTTGGCGCAGGCGGCTCGCCTGCCCACCTCCACCTGCTCCGCCTCGGACGCCGCCCGTGAAGCTTCCCGCCAAGACGCTGTCGACGGTGCTGCTGACGGCCCTGCTCGGCGGCGGCGCCTGGCTCTATACCCCGGACCGGCCGCGCGCCGGGCTCGAGGCGAGATACCTCGATCGCGCGGACGAGTATGCCGACGTCGCCGGCATCCGGCTGCACGTGCGGGAGGGCGGTCCGCGGGATGCGCCGGCGTTGATCCTGCTGCACGGCTTCGGCTCCAGCCTGCAGACCTGGGACGGCTGGGCCGGGCGGCTCTCGAGGACGTACCGGGTCGTGCGCTTCGACCTGCCCGGCTTCGGGCTGACCGGTCCGGATCCGACCGGGGACTACTCGGACCCTCGCGGCGTGCGGGTGCTGGCCGCCCTGATGGACCGGCTCGGCATCAGGCGCGCGAGCCTCGTCGGCAACTCGCTGGGCGGCCGGCTGGCCTGGCAGTTCGCGCTGCAGGAACCGGACCGGGTAAACAGGCTGGTGCTGATCTCCCCGGACGGCTTCGCGAGCCCGGGCTTCGAGTACGGCCGCAAGCCGAGCCTGCCGCTCACGCTCAGGCTGCTGCCCTTCATCCTGCCGAAGGCTCTGCTTCGCATGAGCCTCGCGCCGGCCTACGGCGATCCGCGCCGGCTTCGCGCGGCCACGGTCACCCGCTACCGCGACCTGATGCTGGCGCCGGGCGTGCGCCGGGCCATGCTGGCGCGCATGGCGCAGGTCATGCTCGAGGACCCGGTGCCGCTGCTCAGGCGCATACAGGCCCCGACCCTGCTGCTGTGGGGGGAGAAGGACGCGATGATCCCGCCGCGCAATGCCGCCGAATATGCCCGCGCGATGCCGCGTGCGAGGCTGGTGATGCTGCCGGGACTGGGGCACGTGCCGTTCGAGGAGGCCCCCCGGACGTCGCTGCCGCCGGTGCTGCGGTTCCTCGCCGAGACGGATCACCCGCCGCCTTAGGCCAAGCGCCGAGCGCCGCGCGCCCAGACCGCGAACATCACCACGGCGACCAGCGAGAGGCCGAACCAGGTGACGGCGTACTGCAGGTGGTCGTTCGGCGGCCGCGGCAGGCCGCGAGCCGGATCCGGACTGCTCGCCGGCCCGAGTGCCACCACGGTGAAGGGTGCCGCGTCCGGCAGCCGCAGGCCTGCCGCGATGCGCGCCGGATCGAGCGTGTAGAACCGGCCATGCGCGGGGTCGTCGCGGGCGCTGAGCCAGCCGGCATGCTCGGCCGGACGCACGTAGCCGGTGACGCTGACCTCGCCCGCGAGCGGCGACGGCGGGTACTTCACCCATCCCAGGTCGACCAGCACCGGCGCCAAGCCAGGGCGCAGCAGCGGCTCGACCAGGTGGGTGCCCATGACGACGTTGCCGCGCGCGTCGTCGCGCACGTCGTCCTCGTAGGCGACCACCCGGCCGGGATCGAGGCGGCCGCGCACCACGATCTTCTGGAACGGCGTCGGCGAGATGGGAAGCGGCACCGGAGAAGCCCGCTCGGCGGCGTCGAGCCGGGCCAGGATCCCCAGCTTCCAGTCCAGCCGGTGCAGCTGCCAGACGCCGAGGCCGCTGGTCAGGCAGACCAGCGCCAGCGTGGTCAGGGACGGGACCAGCAGGCGCCGACGCCGCGGGGCCGCGTGTGCGGTCGCCTGCGGCATCCCCCGGCTACTCGTGCACGACGGGTCCGGCACCCCACCAGTAGATGCAGACGAACAGGAACAGCCAGACCACGTCGACGAAGTGCCAGTACCAGGCGGCGGCCTCGAAGCCGAAATGCCGCGCCGGGTTGAACTGCCCGGCGCGCGCGCGGAAGAAGCACACGGTCAGGAAGGCGGTGCCGATGATCACGTGCGCGCCGTGGAAGCCGGTGGCGATGAAGAAGATCGCCGGATAGACGCCGCCGCCGCTGAAGCGGAACGGCGCCTCGGAGTACTCCATCGCCTGGCAGCAGGTGAACAGCATGCCGAGGATGATGGTCAGGCCCAGCCCCATCACCAGCGGCTTGCGTATGCCCTCGATCAGCGCGTGGTGCGCCCAGGTGATGGTGAAGCCGGAGAGCAGCAGGATCATGGTGTTCATGATCGGCAGGCTGAACGGGTTGAAGGTGTGCACGCCGAGCGGCGGCCAGAGCGGCGCGTTCGAGCCGGAGACGTTCTCGGGGAAGATCGCGTAGTTGAAGAAGGTCCAGAAGAAGGCGACGAACAGCATCACCTCCGAGGAGATGAACAGCGTCATGCCGTAGCGCAGGCCGAGCCTGGTCACCGGGGTCAGCAGCTTGCCGCCGACGCTCTCGGCGATCACCGTGCGCCACCACAGCACCATCACCGCGCCGATGATCAGGAAGCCGGTCACCAGCAGCCAGTACTGCCCGAAATGCGCAGCGATCACGATCCCCGCCAGCATCACGGCGCCGCCGAAGGCGCCAGCGAGCGGCCACGGGCTGGGAGGCGGCACGTAGTAGGGGCGGGTCGGGCTGAACTCGTCCGGGACGACGGCCGGAGGGGTGCCGGGTGGCGCGTTGCTGGTCATGGTCCACCCCGTCTGCTTGGCGTGCCGTCAGGTCGGCGCGTGCTCAGTGCGTTCCTGCCAGCTTGACGATCGAGAGGCCATAGAAAATCAGGCACAGCGCGATCAGCGCCAGCAGCAGCGCGATGTTGCGGCCGCGCCGGCGCCGCCTGAACTCGCGCGCCTCGTCGGGCCGCATCGGCGGCGGAAATCCCTCATCCATCAGATCAGGCGGTCGAAGATCACGGCGAGGAACAGTATGGCGAGGTAGATCAGCGAGAAGCGGAAGGTCAGTCGCGCCGGCTTGTCGTTGGTCAGGCTGACGCCGCGGGCGTGCGGGCGGGGGGGCCGCCCCCCCCCCGACGCCCCCCCGCCGCCCCAGCCCCCCCCCCCCCCCGCCCCC
>CAXTOC010000217.1:3012-4907 GCA_964245725.1 uncultured Acetobacteraceae bacterium
CGTCCTGGCGGTCGCGCAGCACCCGCCAGGAGCAGCCCAGGAAGCCCATGCCCAGCGCCAGCGCTGCCACCGCGTAGATCGGCCCGGTCAGGTGCAGGCCCACCGGCAGCAGCGACACGCCGACCAGCAGCACGGTGTAGAGCATGATCTGCCGGCGCGTGTACGCGGCGCCGTGCGTCACCGGCAGCATCGGCACGCCGGCGCGCGCGTAGTCCTTGCAGGCGTAGAGCGACAGCGCCCAGAAGTGCGGCGGCGTCCAGAAGAACACGATCGCGAACAGGATCAGCGGCAGCGCCCCGACCGAGCCGGTCACCGCGGCCCAGCCGATCAGCGGCGGGAAGGCGCCGGCGGCGCCGCCGATGACGATGTTCTGCGGCGTCAGGCGCTTCAGCCACATGGTGTAGACCAGCACGTAGAAGGCGATCGAGGCGGCGAGCAGCACCGCCGCCACCGCGTTGGTGGCGAGCCACATCAGCAGCACCGAGGCCGCCGACAGCACGACGCCGAAGCCGAGCGCGTCGTTCGGCGCGATCCGGCCGGCCGCAACCGGACGCCGCGCGGTGCGGTGCATCAGGCGGTCGATGTCGCGGTCGTACCACATGTTGATGGCGCCCGCGGCACCCGCCGCCACCGCGATGCAGAGCACGGCGATGCAGCCGACCAGGATGTTGATCCCGCCGGGCGCGATCATCAGGCCGGCCGCGCCGGTGAACACGACGAGGGAGACCACGCGCGGCTTGAGGATCGCGAACCAGTCGCGCGCCTCGGCGCCGAGATGGAGTACAGGCGCCGCAGCGGCCGGCACGGCAGACTCGCTCACGCGCGGAGCCTGTCGGTCAATGCAGCTCCGGCATCTGCTCGAAGGTGTGGTGCGGCGCCGGCGAGGGCACCGTCCATTCCAGCGTCGTGGCGCCCTCGCCCCAGTAGTTGGCGCCGAGCGTCGCCTTGCGGCTGAAGGTGATGACGATCACCAGCAGGAACACCAGGGTGGCAGCACCGGAGATGAAGCCGCCGATCGAGGAGACGTAGTTCCAGCCGGCGAAGGCATCGGGGTAGTCGGGATAGCGGCGCGGCATGCCGGCGGCGCCCAGGAAATGCTGCGGGAAGAAGGTCAGGTTGACGCCGATGAAGGTCAGCCAGAAATGCAGCTTGCCGAGCGCCTCGGGATACTGCTTGCCGGTCATCTTGCCGATCCAGAAGTAGAACCCGCCGAACATGGCGAACACCGCGCCCAGCGACAGCACGTAGTGGAAGTGCGCGACCACGTAGTAGGTGTTGTGCAGGTACTGGTCGAGCGAGGCGTTGGCCAGCACCACGCCGGTGACGCCGCCCACCGTGAACAGGAAGATGAAGCCGACCGCCCACAGCATCGGCACCTTGAACTCGATCGAGCCGCCCCACATGGTGGCGATCCAGGAGAACACCTTGATGCCGGTGGGCACCGCGATCACCAGGGTCGCGGCCATGAAGTAGGCGCGGCTGTCGACCGAGATGCCGGAGACGAACATGTGGTGCGCCCACACCACGAAGCCGACCACGCCGATCGCGATCATCGCGTAGACCATGCCGAGATAGCCGAAGATCGGCTTCTTCGAGAAGGTCGAGACGATGTGGCTGATGATGCCGAAGCCAGGCAGGATCAGGATGTAGACCTCCGGGTGGCCGAAGAACCAGAACAGGTGCTGGAACAGCACCGGGTCGCCGCCGCCCTGCGGGTCGAAGAAGCTGGTGCCGAAATTGCGGTCGCAGATCAGCATGGTGATCGCGCCGGCCAGCACCGGGATCGCCAGCACCAGCAGGAAGGCAGTGACCAGCTGCGCCCAGACGAACAGCGGCATCTTGTGCAGCGTCATGCCGGGCGCGCGCATGTTGAAGATGGTGGTGATGAAGTTGAT
>CAXTOC010000218.1:0-4637 GCA_964245725.1 uncultured Acetobacteraceae bacterium
GTCATGGCGGCGCGGATCGAGTCGGGCAGCTCGGCGAACCAGCCCTCGTAGCGTCCGACGGGGACCTTCGCGGCGGCGTTGGCCCGCTGCTCGGTCGTCAGGATCGTCTCGTCGTAGGAGCACCGGTCGATCCGGGCGTGGATCCGGTCCTCGATCCGCCCGACGATCCGGTGCGGGCGCCGGCCGACCTCGCGCAGCTCCCGCCGCAGCCGGAGTCCGCGTCGATCCCGGCGGCGCGTCCATCGGCTCGGCGCCCGGTGCGCCGGATCATGTTCGTGGTCGGCGAGGCCGGCACGCCGGGCGCGACCTATCGCTGCCTGCGCAACGCCGCCGCCTGCCGCGCCGCCGGCTACGAGGCCGAGACCGTCGGGCTGTTCGACGTCAACCCGGACAACCTGGCCCAGGCAGACCTGCTGGTGCTGTGGCGCGCGCCGATGAGCCAGCACGTCGAGACCATGATCCGGCTGGCGCGCGAGGCCGGCAGCTGGGTCGCCTTCGACGTCGATGACCTGATGACGCGACCCGAGCTTGCCCGCATCGACGTGATCGACGGCATACGCACCATCGGCAGCAACGAGGCCGAGACGCGCGCCTACTTCACCGCGATGCTGCACACCATGCAGGCCACCGACCTGTGCATCGCCACCACCGAGGAGCTGGCCGAGCAGATGCGCCAGCAGCGCGACGTCGTGCACGTGCTGCCCAACACCTACGACGAGGCGACGCTGCGCCGTGCCCGCTACGCCCGCCGTCATCTCCAGCTCGGAGGCGATGACGGCCGCGTGCGGCTCGGCTATGCCGGCGGCACGCGCACCCACCAGAAGGATTTCGCCCGCGCGGCCCCGGCGCTCGCGCGCGTGCTGCGGGCGCGGCCGCAGTCGCTGCTGGTGCTGTTCCGCGAGCGCGCCAACCAGCGCAGCCTGCTGCAGATGGAAGAGTTCCCGGAGCTGTCCGACCTGTCCGGGCAGATCGAGTGGCGCGACATGGTCGAGCTGGAGGCACTTCCGGACGAGCTAGCCCGGTTCGACGTTTCGCTCTGCCCGCTCGAGGACGGCAACCCGTTCTGCGAGGCCAAGAGCGAGCTGAAATACTTCGAGGCGGCGCTTGCCGGCGCGTGCACCGTCGCCAGCCCGACCGGGCCGTATCGTCGCGCCATGCGCGACGGCGTGACCGGCTTCCTCGCCGCGGACGCGGCGGGATGGGAGCGCATCCTGCTGGAGCTGATCGACCAGCCGGCGCTGCGCGAACGCATCGCTCGCGACGCCTACCACGACGTGCTTTGGCGCTTCGGCCCGCGTCGCCAGGCGGAACTGGTCGCGACCCTGCTCGGCGGTCTCGATCCCGCGAGCACCGGCGACGCCGACAGCAGTCCGGCGGCGGCGCGCTGCGTCGAGCTCGAGCTGCGACGTGGCAGCTATGCCGGGCGGTCGCTGCCCGAGGTGCCGGACAGCGAGCTGCTGTTCAGCCACGACCGCCTCGGCAGCGCCGAGGTCACCGTGGTGATGACCTCCTACAACTACGAGTGGCACATCCTCGAGGCGCTGGACTCCGTGCGGGCGCAAACCCTCGAGGCGCTCGACCTGGCCGTGGTCGATGACGGATCCACCGACCAGTCGGTGCCGCTGGTGATCGAGTGGGTCAAGCGCCACCAGGACCGCTTCAACCGCATCCGGATCCTGCGCACGCGGCACAATGCCGGCCTCGGGGGGGCGCGCAACGTGGTGTTCGACGCCGCCGAGACGCCCTGGCTGATGACGCTCGATTCCGACAACCGGCTGCTGCCGGATGCCTGCGCCACCTTGCTCGAGGCGCTGCGCCAGGTGCCGCAGGCGGCATTCGCCTACCCGCGCATCCGCCAGTTCGGCGGCGCCGAGCTGGTGATGGGCGAAGCCGCGTTCGAGCCGGCGCGCCTGCGCAGCGGCAACTATGTCGACGCGATGGCGATGGTGGCGAAGTGGGCCTGGGCCGCCGCAGGCGGCTACTACGTGCGTCGCGACGCGATGGGCTGGGAGGATTTCGACCTCTGGCTCAACCTGGTCGAGCTCGGCCAGTTCGGCATCGCGTCGCCGCAGATCCTGGCGGAGTATCGCGTCCATCCGGACTCGATGGTGAACGCGATCACCGAGCAGTCCGACAACAAGCGCGAGATGGTGCGCCTCGTCGAGCAGCGCCACCCCTGGCTGCGCCTGCGCACCCGCGACGCCAGGCGGCGGACATGAGCGGGGCGCGCTGCCTGGTGCTCGGCGCGGGCGGCTTCATCGGCACCAATCTGTGCCTCGGGCTGCGCGCTCGGGGCGTTCCGGTCACCGGCTTCGGACGTGCCCTGCATCCGCCCGAGGCGCTGGCCGGCATGCCCTGGGTCAGCGGCACCCTGGAGATGGCGAGCGCGCTCGATCCGCTGGTCGCGGGCCATGACCATGTATTCGATCTGATCGGCGCCGGTCTGCCGAACAGCTCGAACGACAATCCGGCCCAGATCGTCGCCGACGGCGTGCCGGCCAAGGTGCGGCTGCTGGAGGCCTGCCGGCGCCAGCGGGTCAGCCGCTTCGTGTTCGCCTCCTCAGGAGGCACGGTCTACGGCATCACCGGCAAGCAGCCGGTGCCCGAGGAGGCACCGACCGAACCGATCTCCGCCTACGGCATCGGCAAGCTGGTGGTGGAACGATATCTCTCGCTCTACCGTCACCTGTACGGCCTGGAGTCGCGGGTGCTGCGTGTCGCCAACGCCTACGGCCCGCACCAGGATGCGCGGCACGGCCAGGGATTGGTGGCTGCGCTGCTGCGCCGGCTGCTCGAAGGTGCTCCGGTCGAGATCTGGGGCAGCGGCGACGTGGTGCGCGACTACATCCATATCGACGACGTGGTCGAGGCGATGCTGCTCTGCCTGACCCATGATGGGCCGAGCCGCGTGTTCAACGTCGGCAGCGGCGTCGGCCGAAGCGTCGTCGAAGTACTGCGGGACGCCGCTCGGATCACCGGACGGTCACCGAAGCTGACGCACCGGGAGGCACGCGCCGCCGACGTTCCGGTCAACATCCTCGACAGCAGCCGTCTGGTCCGCGAGACCGGCTGGCGCAGCCGCGTCGGCTGGGAAGACGGACTGCGCCGCACCGCGGACTGGATCGCGGCGGACATCGCCGTGTGATGCCCGCCGCGACCGTCGGATCGGCGTGACCGGATCGTTACCGGGCCGGTGGTGTCGCCGCGCTCACTTTGCTTCCGTCGACTCCGCGGCCTCGGTCAGCGCCTCGCCGAGCGCCTTGATCTTGTCGGCGTTCTTGCTGTCCGACTTGCCCGAGATCGCCACCGTCTCCTTGCCGAGCTTGAGGACGATCTTCTTGATCTGCTCGCCGTTGATGGTGTCGGCCTGAAGGTGCTTCTTGAGGTTCTCGAGATCCTTGACGATGGTCTTGGCCGCAGGGTTCTCGATCTTCTCGAGTGTCGCTTCCCAACCCTCGATGTTCTTGACCGCCGCACTGACGGTGAACCCCTTCAAGCCGTCCTGGATATGCTTGATGGTGGCGGCGAATTGCGGCATTGGGCGCTCCTTGGGATCGTGGCCGCGCCATCGCGACCACGCTGCCTCGACAGCGCCCGCGGCTGGACAAGGTTGCCCGAGGTCACGGGAAAGTCGTGCGCGGCCTATGCCTCCTCGGGCACCCTGCCGAGCTCGCCGAGATACTCCGGATCGCCGAACTCGTCCGCCTCGGTATCGTGCCACACGCGCACGATCCGGGCTCCGGCGATCGAGCCGCCGCTCAGCGCCTTCTCCGCCCGAAGCATGCCTTCCTCGGCGGTCCGGCAGGTGATCGGCGTCCCGGGCTTCAGCGACCCGCGCGCGCCGGAGAGGTAGGGCTGGTAGACGATCTGCGGCGTGGCCGGCATGGCAGTGGGTCCCTCGCGACGGGGCCGGAGCTGAGGCGGCGCCCGATGACGCGCCTGTCCGAGCCGCTGCAGCCGGAACCCGCGTCCCGACCAGGGGTTCGACCCGGGTCACCGTGATCTGCCGTGATCGAGAGGATGCCGCCTGATGACGCTCACTGCCCGCGCGCTTCGCGTCACCGTCCTGCTGCTCGCGGCGGCTGCGCCGGCGCGGCTCGCGATCGCGGGCCCGCTGCATAGCTTCACCCAGGTGGCGGTGTCCGCGGATGGCGATCGGCTGGCGACGCTGGAGGCCGATCTGCCAGCCGATGAGGGCGCCGAACCCGCCTACGACATCGTGATCCGCCCGATCTCTGGCGGCCGGGCGATCAAGGTCTCGCTGCCCTGTCACGGTGCGGACTGCGCGCCGTCCTCGCTCGCCTGGTCGCGGGACGGGCGCCACCTCGCCTTCGTGCTGCGCCGGCCCAAGCAGAAGCAGCGCTTCGTCTACGCGGTTGCCGCCGACGGCAGGGGGCTGACCCGGCTGCTCGCGTTCGACGGCACGCTCGACTCGCTGCGCTACGGACCGGATGGAACGCTTGCTGTGCTGGCCACCGCCGGTGCGCACAAGGAGCCGGGCGCCATCCAGGCCGCGGCCGCCCAGACCGGCGAGATCGGCGCCTCGGAGGACGAGCAGCGCATCGCCACGATCCAGAACGCCACGCTGCATTGGCAATCGCCCGCGGATCTCTACGTCTACGAGTACGACTGGCGCC
>CAXTOC010000218.1:4661-4884 GCA_964245725.1 uncultured Acetobacteraceae bacterium
ACCCTGCTCTTCTCGCCGCCGCAGCGCGAACAGCTGGCGACACCCGTGGTCTCGGCGGACGGCAGCGCGGTCGCGTTCATCGGCGGCATCATGAGCGATTTCGGCTCGACCGGCGGGGACGCGTTCCTGCTGCCGCTCGATGGCAGCACGGCGCCGCGCGACCTCACCCCGGGGCTGCGGGCGACAGTAACCTCGCTGTCCTGGGAGTGCGGCGGCGGCCTGA
>CAXTOC010000219.1:0-4876 GCA_964245725.1 uncultured Acetobacteraceae bacterium
GCGGGATCATGTCGGTGATGCTGACCGGGGACGGGCAGGGCGCGGCGCGGCGCGTGGCCGAGGCGGTCGGTGTCGATCGCCTGCTGTCCGGGATCTCGCCGGAGCAGAAGGCCGACGCGATCGCGTCGTTGCGTCGCGAGCTGCGTGGCAGCCTGGCGCCGCGGGTCGCGATGGTGGGGGACGGGATCAACGATGCGCCGGCGCTGGCGGCCGCGGATCTCGGCATCGCCATGGGCGGCGGCACCGATGCCGCGATCGAGGCCGCCGGCATCACGCTGATGCGCAACGACCCGGCCCTGGTCGCCGACGCGATCGAGATCGCCGGGCTGATCGCCGCGCGCATCCGCCAGGGCCTGTTCTGGGCCTTCGTCTACAACCTGGTCGGCATCCCGCTGGCGGCGGCCGGCCTGCTCAGCCCGGCCCTCGCCGGCGGCGCGATGGCGCTGAGCAGCGTCAGCGTGGTGCTGAACGCACTTCGGCTGAAGGGCTGGCGCGGCGGAGCCAGGGAACCCGATCACGGGTAGAGCCGCTGACGAGGCCTGGGCTTCGAGCGAGGACACGACCATGCCGACGGACACCACCGCCACGCCGAGCATCCCCGACCTGGCCGGCAAGGCGGTGCTGATCACCGGCGCCTCCACCGGCATCGGTGCGGCGCTGGCGCGCGCGTTCGGCGCGCAGCACGCCCGGGTCGGGCTGCACTACCACTCGAGCCGGGAGGCCGCCGAGGCGCTGGCCGCGGAGATACGCGAGGCGGGCGGCGAGGTGTTCCTGGTGCAAGGCGACGTGTCGGACACCGCCACCGTGACGCGCATCGTGGGCGACAGCGCCCGCCACTTCGGCGGTCTCGACGGCCTGATCAACAATGCCGGCCTGATGCTCGGCCGGGTGAAGTACGCCGACATGACGGACACGCAGTACGACGCGGTGATGGACCTGAACGCGCGCTCGGTGGTGATGGCCTCGAAGGCGGCGATCCCGTTCCTGCGCGAGCAAGGCGGCTTCATCATCAACACCGCCTCGATCGCCGGGCGCAACGGCGGCGGCGGCGGTGCCGGGCTCTACGGCTCGGCCAAGGCGTTCGTCGCCAACGTGACGCGCGGCCTGGCCAAGGAGCTGATCGCCGACGGCATACGCGTCAACGCGGTGGCGCCCGGCTTCATCGACACGCCGTTCCACGACCGCTACACGACGCCCGAGCAGCGGCAGGCGGCGATCGCCACCATCCCGCAGGGCCGCGCCGGCACCGCCGAGGACTGCGTCGGCGCCTACCTGTTCCTGGCCTCGGCGATGCTCAGCGGCTACGTCATCGGCCAGGTGGTCGAGGTGAATGGCGGCCAGCTGATGCCGTGACCGGAGCGCCGGTCAGAGGACGTGGAAGCGGAACGCCGTGCTGTGCCGGTAGGTCTCGCCGGCGCGCAGCACGGTCGAGGGAAAGCCCGGCTGGTTCGGGCTGTCGGGGAAGTGCTGGGTCTCCAGCGTGAAGCCGTCGCCCTGCCGGTAAAGCGTGCCGGCGGAACCGCGGCGGGTGCCGTCGAGGAAGTTGCCGGTGTAGAACTGCAGGCCCGGATAGGTGGTCAGGCAGGTCAGCGCCCGTCCGCTGGCGGGGTCATGCACCTGTGCGGCCAAGGCGAGGCCGCCGCCGCCGCGCAGCACCCAGTTGTGGTCGTAGCCGCGGCCCAGCGCCAGCTGCGGATGCGGATCGCGCAGCCGGGCACCGATCACGGTGAGCTCGCGGAAGTCGAGCGGCGTGCCGTCGAGGCTCGCGATCTCGCCGGTCGGGATCAGGGTGTCGTCGATGGGCGTGTAGTGGTCGGCCTCGATGCGCGCCACCTGCCGCTCGACGGAACCGCTGCCGTTGCCGGCCAGGTTGAAGTAGCTGTGGTTGGTCAGGTTGAGGATCGTCGTCCGGTCGGTGACCGCCCGGTAGTCGAGGCGCAGCGTGCCGTCATCGTCCAGCCGGTAGGTGACGTCGACGCGTAGCGCCCCGGGGTAGCCGGCCTCGCCGTCCGCGCTGTCCAGGGACAGCAGCACCGCATCGTCGCCCTGCGGCGTCAGGGTCCACACCCGGCGGCCGAACCCCGCCGGGCCGCCATGCAGCGAGTTCGGCCCGTCATTGACCGGAAGCCGGTGCGCCTGCCCGTCCAGGGTGAAGCGGCCGCCGGCGATCCGGTTGGCGTAGCGGCCGATCAGCGCGCCGAAATGGTGGTTGCCGTTATGCGCCTCGTAGGCCGCGAGGTCGGCGAAGCCGAGCACGACGTTGTCGGGCCGGCCGCCGCGGTCCGGCGCCTCGATGCGGGTGATGATGCCGCCGTAGCTGATCACGGCGACCGAGACGCCGCAGCCGGCGGTCAGGGTGGCGCGGCGCACACGCTCTCCGGTGGAGAGCATGCCGTACTCGTCGGTGCGAAGCGTGGTCAACGGCGGTGCCTCAGTAGCGGTAGAGCTCGTGCTTGAACGGGCCGGCCTGGCCGACGCCGATGTACTCGGCCTGCTTGTCGGTGAGCGTGGTCAGCTCGGCGCCGATCTTGGCCAGGTGCAGGGACGCCACCTTCTCGTCGAGATGCTTCGGCAGGGTATAGACGCGGCGCTCGTACCTGCCCGCGGGCGCGGTCCAGAGCTCGATCTGCGCCAGCGTCTGGTTGGTGAACGAGGCCGACATCACGAAGGACGGATGCCCGGTGGCGTTGCCGAGATTGACCAGCCTGCCTTCGGACAACACGATCAGGCGCTTGCCGTCGGGGAACTCGACCTCGTCGACCTGCGGCTTGACGTTGTCCCACTTGTGGTTGCGCAGCGCCTCGATCTGGATCTCGGAGTCGAAATGACCGATGTTGCAGACGATGGCGCGGTGCTTCATCTCGCGCATGTGCTCGATGCGGATGACGTCGACATTGCCGGTGGCGGTGACGAAGATGTCGCCGCGGGGCGCGGCGCGCTCCATGGTCACCACCTCGTAGCCCTCCATGCCCGCCTGCAGCGCGCAGATCGGATCCACTTCGGTGACCAGCACGCGGCAGCCGGCGTTGCGCAGCGACGCGGCGGAGCCCTTGCCGACGTCGCCGTAGCCCGCGACCACCGCGACCTTGCCGGCCATCATCACGTCGGTGCCGCGGCGGATCGCGTCCACCAGGCTCTCGCGGCAGCCATAGAGGTTGTCGAACTTGGACTTGGTGACGCTGTCGTTGACGTTGATCGCGGGCACCGCCAGCGTGCCCTTCTTGGCCATCTCCCACAGCCGGTGCACCCCGGTGGTGGTCTCCTCGGAGATGCCGCGCACGCCGGCGAGCAGGTCGGGATACTTGTCGTGCATCAGCACGGTCAGGTCGCCGCCGTCATCGAGGATCATGTTCGGGGTCCAGACGTCCGGGCCGTGCCCAGGCCCTCGCACCGTCTGCTCGATGCACCACCAGAACTCGTCCTCGTCCAGGCCCTTCCAGGCGAACACCGGGATGCCCGCGGCGGCGACGGCGGCGGCGGCGTGGTCTTGCGTCGAGAAGATGTTGCACGACGACCAGCGCACGGTGGCGCCGAGCGCGGTCAGGGTCTCGATCAGCACCGCGGTCTGTATGGTCATGTGCAGGCAGCCGGCGATGCGGGCGCCGCGCAGCGGCTGGCTCTCGCCGAACTCCTCGCGCAGCGCCATCAGCCCGGGCATCTCGCCCTCGGCGATCGAGATCTCCTTGCGGCCCCAGTCGGCGAGGCTCAGATCCTTGACCTTGTAGTCGGCGCTGTAGTCGGCGTGGGCCGCGGCACTGCTCATGGCGATGATTTCATCCTGCTACTGTAAGAATTGCGCCTTGCCTATACAGGCTGACACGGCCCGAGGGAACTGCGATCAGCGGCAGGGTCAGGCGGAGCGGCGCCTCGGGCGAGGCTTGCCGGCCTTGGACCTGGTGGCGGGCGCGGCGGCGGTCTTGCCCGAGGCCTTGCCGCCGCGACGCTTGGTCGCAACGGCCGACGGGGCGTCCTCGCCGAGGCTGCGGCGCAGTGCCGCCATCAGGTCGACCACGTTGTCGCGCGCCTCCGGCTCCGGTTCCGGCTCCGGGGCGACGCCGCGCAGCTTGTCCTCGATCACGCGGCGCAGCCGTGCCTCGTAGCGGTCCTCCATGTCCTGCGGCGCGAACTCGGCGGTCTGGCGGTCGATCAGCTGGGTGGCCAGCGCGATCATCTCGCGGTCCGGCTTGCCGCCCTGCAGGTCGCCGAACAGCGTCCCTGGCGGCGTGATCTCGCGCATGTCGTGCAGCGTGTGCAGCACCAGCCCGTCGCCCAGCGGCATGATCGCGACCGCGCGCTCGCGGCGCGCCATCACCACGCGCGACAGCGCCACCCGGCCGGTGCGGCTGATCGCCTCGCGCAGCACCACGTAGACGTCGTCCTGGCGGTCGCGCGCGCGGCCGTCGGGCGCCAGGTAGTAGCTGGTGTCGTAGTAGATCGGATCGATGCTGTCGCGGCGCACGAACTTGTCGATGCTCAGCACGCTCGAGCTGTCGATGCGGGCGCGCTCGAAATCCTCGTCGTCGAGCAGCACGTAGCGGTCGCGCTCGAACTCGTAGCCGCGCTTGAGGTCGCGCCGCGCCACCTCCTGGTCGGTCTCCGCGTCCTCGGTCACCATGCGCACCCGGTGGCCGGTGGCCGGGTTGATGAAGTGGAAATGCAGCGACTCCCCCGGCCGGCGGACGCTGTACAGCGCGATCGGACAGGAGACGAGGGCGAGGCGCAGGCTGCCGCGCCAGATCGGGTGGTCCGCCACGGCTTCACTCCTGCTGCAGGTTGATCTCGCGCCGGTCGGCGTCGAAGCCGCGCCACGGATCGGCACGACGCAGCCGCGCCGGCACCGTGCGTATGGTGAAGCGGGCGGGATCGAGGCCGTCCG
>CAXTOC010000220.1:0-4808 GCA_964245725.1 uncultured Acetobacteraceae bacterium
TGCAGGGGGGGCGCATCGTGGAGATCGCGGACCCCGAGCTCCTGTTTGCCGATGCGGCCGAGCCGGCGACGCGGCGCTTCCTGAAGCTCGCGACGTGAGCCGGCGGCTGGCGCTGCTGGCCGGGCTGCTGCTGGCGGCACCGCTCGCGGCCCCCTCCGGGCGCGCCGCCGCGCCGCTGCGCTGGGGTGCGGACGCGCAGTCCGGGGCGCCCTACGTGTTCCACGACCCGATCGAGCAGGTGCGCGTCACCGGCTTCGAGACCGAGATCATCGAGGCCGTCGCCGCCCGCCTGGGACGCCGGCCGGTGATGGTGCAGAACGACTGGGACGCGCTGATCCCCGGCCTGCAGCGCGGCCTCTACGACGTGGTGATCGACGGCCTCGAGATCACGCCGGAGCACGCGCGCGCGGTGGATTTCTCGCAGCCCTACTACCGCACCTTCGAGCAGATCGTGGTGCGCCGCGAGGCGCGCGGCCTCGACACGCTGGGACGGCTGCGCGGCCACGTGGTCGGCACGCTGAAGGCGAGCCTCGCCGCGCGCATCCTGCAGGACGACCCTGCCATCGCCGTGCGCAGCTACGACGAGGAGATCGACGTCTACGCCGACCTCGCCGCGCACCGGCTCGACGCGGTGCTGCTCGACTGGCCGATCGCGCTGTACTACGCGCAGCCCGACCCGCGGCTGAAGCTGGTGGGCGCGCCGGTCGGCGCGCTGTCCTACGGCATCGCCGTGCGCCACGGCGACGCGGCGCTGCGGGAGGCCATCGACGCCGCACTCGACTCGATGCGCCGGGACGGCACGCTGACCCGCATCCTGTCGAGCTGGAACCTGTGGGACCGCAGCATGTCGGCGGACGGCGGCGGCGATGCGGCGGCGGTGGCGCCCTCGCAGTGGCAGCACTTTCTGGCGGCGACGGCGCCGCTGTCGCGATGGCGCGAGCGGCTCGGCCGCTACGTGGGCTTCCTGCCGCTGATCGGCTGGGGTGCCGCACTGACCCTGGCGGTGTCCGCCTGCGCGATGCTGCTGGCGGTGGCGGTGGGGCTGTTGCTGGCGCTGCTGCGCGGCTACGGTCCACGGCCGCTGGCGCTGCTCGCCGCGGTCTACGTCGAGATCGTGCGCGGCACGCCGCTGCTGATCCAGATCCTGTTCATCTTCTACGGCCTGCCGGGGCTCGGCATCCGGCTCGATCCGTTCCTGGCAGGGGTGGTGGCGCTCGGCCTGAACTATGGCGCCTACGAGGCGGAGAACTACCGCGCCGGCCTGCAGTCGGTGCCGCACGGGCAGGGCGAGGCGGCGATGGCGCTGAACATGACCCAGGCGCAGACGCTGCGTCACGTGGTGGTGCCGCAGGCGTTCCGCTTCGTCGTCCCGGTGATGACCAACGACTTCATCTCGCTGCTCAAGGACTCCTCGCTGGTCAGCGTGATCACGCTGTCGGAACTGACCGAGGTCTACACGCGGCTTTCGACCACCTACTACGACTATCTCGGCACCGGCCTGATGATCGGCGCCGCATACCTGCTGCTCGGCCTGCCGTTCGTGCATCTGGCGCGGCTGGCCGAGCGACGGCTGTCGGCGGGTCGCGTGACACGCCGCCACTGATCCGCCCGGTGTCCGGCTCCGGGCTCGGCGACCGCGCGAGACTTGCCTGCCGCCGCGGGGAGGGCTATCTAGCCGGCATACCTTAATCTTCCGGCTTTTCGGGGGGTGGCCTTTACCGGCCGCCTTTTCTGCTTTGGACGCTGATCCTCCCCACCTGATCGGGCTCGAGGCCCGCATCGCCGAGCTGATCGGACCCGCCGTGACCGAGCTCGGCTACGAGCTGGTGCGAGTCGCGGTGCGCGGCCAGGACCGGCCGACCGTGCAGATCATGGCCGACCGCGCCGACGGCATGCTGATTGGCGTGGAGGACTGCGCGACAATCAGCCGCGCCGTCAGCGCCGTGCTGGATGTCGACGACCCGATCTCCGGCGCCTGGGAGCTGGAGGTGAGCTCGGCCGGCATCGACCGGCCGCTGACCCGGGCGAAGGACTGGAACCGCTTCTCCGGCCATCGCGCCAAGGCCGAGCTGAACCTGCCGCTGGACGGGCGCAAGCGCTTCGCCGGCATCGTGCTCGGCGCCGCCGACGGCTTGGCACGGATGCGCCTGGATGACGGTTCGGAGGTCGCGCTGCCGCTCACGCAGATGCGCGGCGCGCGGCTAGTATTGACGGATGCCCTGATCGAGGCGTCTGCGCGTATGATGGGCGCCGTGGCACCCGACGACGACGTCGCGGTCGATGCCGCTGCTGCCACCAGGCCGGCGCGCGGGCCGAAGTCGAAACGCAAGACGCACTAAGACGCATTAGAGGCCATCGAGGGTGATCATGGACACTGCCGTCTCCCGTCCCGAGCTGCTGCTGGTCGCCGATGCGGTCGCGCGCGAGAAATCGATCGATCGCGAGGAAGTGCTGGAAGCGATGGAGCAGGCCATCCAGAAGGCCGGCCGCGCCAAGTACGGCCACGAGAAGGACATCCGCGCCACCATCGACCGCCGCACCGGCGACGTGCGCCTGTCGCGCTGGACCGAGGCGGTCGAGACCGTGGAGAACGAGGAAACCCAGATCCCGGTCCACATCGCCGTCAAGTTCAAGCCCGAGATCAAGGTCGGCGAGCACTTGGTCGACCCGCTGCCGCCGATCGATTTCGGCCGCATCGCCGCCCAGACCGCCAAGCAGGTGATCGTGCAGCGGGTGCGCGAGTACGAGCGCAAGCGCCAGTACGACGAGTTCAAGGACCGCGTCGGCGAGATCGTCAACGGCACCGTCAAGCGCACCGAGTATGGCAACCTGATGGTCGAGATCGGCCACGCCGAGGCGCTGCTGCGTCGCGACGAGCTGATCCCGCGCGAGAGCTTCCGCAACTCCGACCGCGTGCGCGCCTACATCTACGACGTGCGCGACGAGCCGCGCGGGCCCCAGATCTTCCTGTCCCGCACCCATCCCGCCTTCCTGGCCAAGCTGTTCGCCCAGGAGGTGCCGGAGATCTATGACGGCATCATCGAGATCAAGGCGGTGTCGCGCGATCCCGGCTCGCGCGCCAAGATGGCGGTAATCTCGCGCGACAGCTCGATCGATCCGGTCGGCGCCTGCGTCGGCATGCGCGGCTCGCGGGTGCAGGCGGTGGTCGCCGAGCTGCAGGGCGAGAAGATCGACATCATCCCGTGGAGCCCGCAGGCGGCGACCTTCGTGGTCAACGCGCTCGCACCGGCCGAGGTCACCAAGGTGGTGATGGACGAGGAGGCCGGGCGCGTCGAGGTGGTGGTGCCCGACGAGCAGCTGAGTCTCGCGATCGGCCGGCGCGGGCAGAACGTGCGGCTGGCCAGCCAGCTGACCCGCTGGGACATCGACATCCTGACCGAGGCCGAGGAGAGCGAGCGCCGGCAGGAGGAGTTCCGGCGCCGCTCCGGCCAGTTCGTCGAGGCGCTGGACGTGGACGACGTGATCGCCGGGTTGCTGGTCACCGAGGGCTTCAACTCGGTGGAGGAGCTGGCCTTCGTGCCGGTCGACGAGCTCGCCGACATCGAGGGCTTCGACGAGACGGTGGCCGAGGAGCTGATCCGTCGCGCCGAGACCTTCCTGGCCCGTCGCGACGAGGCGCTGAACGCCAGGCGCATCGAGCTCGGCGTCACCGACGAGGTGGCCGAGATGGGCGGCTTCTCGATGCAGGCGCTGGTGACGCTTGGCGAGAAGGGGGTCAAGACGCTGGACGACCTGGCCGACCTGGCCGGCGACGAGCTGGTGGAGATCCTGGGCTCGGACGCGATCGACGAGGAGGCGGCCAACGAGATCATCATGGCCGCGCGCGCGCACTGGTTCGAGGGCGAGGAGGTCGTTGCGGCCGACGTGGCGGCAGGCGAGGAGGACTCCCACGTCTGAGCCGACCCGATCCGACGCGGAGGACGACGACGCCCCGCGCGACGACGCGGACGAGCGTGGGCCGCTGCGTCGCTGCATCGTCACCCGTACGCGCGCCGCGCCATCGGGGATGATACGCTTCGTGGTCTCGCCCGACCGTGTGCTGACACCAGACTTGGCCGCACGTCTGCCAGGACGGGGAATGTGGTTGAGCGCGCGGAAGGATGTGCTAGAAACCGCGCGGAAAAGCGGCGCGTTCGCGCGCGCCGCACGTGGGCCGGTGACGGTTCCTCCCGATCTCGCCACGATGCTGCAGGACGGTCTGCTGCGTCGCATCGCCGATCTGCTCGGTCTCGCACGTCGCGCCGGACAGGCGGTGAGCGGCTACGGCAAGGCAAGGGAATGGATCACGGTCCGCAAGGCCGGCCTGATCGTCCAGGCGTCGGACGGAAGCGTCGCGGAGCGGGCACGGCTGCTCTCCGGCGCTCGCGATCTGCCGGTCGTGTCATGCATGACCGGAACGAGACTCGGCGCGGCCTTCGGTCGTGACCATGTTGTGCACGGTGCCGTGATGGCGGGGGCCTTGGCCGACCGGCTGATCGCGGAGAATGGACGTTATGCGGGACTTGCCGGACTGGCTTCTGCCAGCGAGGCGCCGGTTCGGCGGGGCAATCCCGAGGATCGGCCCGCGGATGGGCTGGAACAGGCGGGTATATGAGCGAAGGCAACGATCAGGATCAAGCGAAGGGGCGTCTGTCTCTGCGGCCCGCCGGCCGTCTGGAGCTGGGACGCACCGTCGATGCGGGATCCGTGCGACAGAGCTTCAGCCATGGCCGCACGAAGGTGGTCCAGGTCGAGGTGCGCAAGAAGCGCGGTCCCGGGCCGACGCCGGCCCCGGGTGCGCCCGGCAC
>CAXTOC010000221.1:0-4776 GCA_964245725.1 uncultured Acetobacteraceae bacterium
CTCCTGGCGTGACGCGGCGCGACGAGGCCGCGTCCGACGGATGGGTGCCGCCGCCGCTGTCGCTGCTGCAGCCGGCGCCGCCACGCGCCAGCACCGGCCCGTCGCCGGAGAGCCAGCAGGCCAACGCGCGCCTGCTGGAGACGGTGCTGTCGGACTACGGCGTGCAGGGCGCGATCGGCGAGATCCACGCCGGTCCGGTGGTCACGCTGTACGAGCTCGAGCCGGCGCCGGGGATACGCTCGGCCCGCGTGATCGGGCTCGCCGACGACATCGCCCGCTCGCTCTCGGTCACCGCGGTGCGCATCGCCACCGTGCCGGGACGCAACGTGATCGGCATCGAGGTGCCGAACCTGCGGCGCGAGACCGTGTTCTTCTCCGAGCTGCTGGACGCCGAGGCCTGGCACAACAACCCGTCACGGCTGTGCCTGGCGCTGGGCAAGGACATCGCGGGCGCGCCGGTCTACGCCGACCTCGCCCGCATGCCGCACCTGCTGATCGCCGGCACCACCGGCTCGGGCAAGTCGGTCGGCATCAACTCGATGATCCTGTCGCTGCTGTACCGGCTGTCGCCGGAGGAGTGCCGGCTGATCCTGATCGACCCGAAGATGCTCGAGCTGTCGGTCTATGACGGCATCCCGCACCTGATGGCGCCGGTGGTCACCGAGCCCGCCAAGGCGGTCACCGCGCTGAAGTGGACGGTGCGCGAGATGGAGCGGCGCTACCGCGGCATGAGCCAGCTCGGCGTGCGCAACATCGGCGGCTACAACGAGCGCGTCGCCGCCGCGCGCGCCGCCGGCGAGGTGCTGATGCGCCGGGTGCAGACCGGCTTCGACCCGGAGACCGGCAAGCCGACCTTCGAGGAGCAGCCGCTCGGGCTGGAGAACCTGCCCTACATCGTGGTGGTGATCGACGAGATGGCCGACCTGATGATGGTCGCCGGCAAGGAGATCGAGGCCGCCGTGCAGCGCCTGGCGCAGATGGCGCGCGCCGCCGGCATCCACGTGATCATGGCGACGCAGCGGCCCTCGGTGGACGTCATCACCGGCACCATCAAGGCCAACTTCCCGACCCGCATCAGCTTCCAGGTGATCAGCAAGTTCGACAGCCGCACCATCCTCGGCGAGCAGGGCTCCGAGCAGCTGCTGGGCCAGGGCGACATGCTGTTCATGCAGGGCGGCGGCCGCATCACCCGCGTGCACGGCCCGTTCGTCGGCGACGCCGAGGTCGAGGACGTGGTGCGGCACCTGCGCCAGCAGGGCGAGCCGGCCTACCTGGACGACGTCACCTCGGCCTTCGAGGACGAGCCCGGCACGCCGGGGAGCGCTCCCGGCCTCTCCGGCAACGGCAACGGCTTGGGCGGCGGCGGCTTCGACAGCGAGACCGGGCTGTTCGACCAGGCGGTGGCGCTGGTGGCGCGCGAGGGCAAGGCCTCCACCTCGTTCATCCAGCGCCATCTCTCGATCGGCTACAACCGCGCCGCCAAGCTGATCGAGCAGATGGAGAAGGAGGGCATCGTGGGACCCGCGAACCATGTCGGCAAGCGCGAGGTGCTGGTGCGCCGCGAGGGCGAGGAGTAGGGCGCCCGCTACGCACCGGCCCTGGGCGGCTGCCGCGACCACAGGCGCTGCGCGCTGGTCGCGGCAGCCAGCAGACCCACCAAGGCGCCGAAGGCGAGGCAGTGCCGGGCCTGGTCGCGCGGCACCAGCTCGAACACCAGCGCCACCAGCATGGCGCCGATGGTCTGGCCGAGCAGGCGCGCCACCGAGATCATGCCGCTGGCGCCGCCGGAGCGAAGCACCGGCGCCGAGGTGAGCATGGCGCGGTTGTTCGGCGGCTGGAACAGGCCGAAGCCGCAGCCGGCGAGCGCGATGCGCCAGGCGATCTCGAAGTTGGTCGGCTGCGGCGGCATGCGCCAGAGCAGGGCGAAGCCGGTCGCGGTCAGGCACAGCCCGATGCTCGAGAGCAGGCCGGCCGGGTAGCGGTCGGCGATGCGCCCGACCAGCGGCGACACCGCCACGATCGCCAGCGGCCACGGCGTGATCAGCAGGCCGGTCTGCACCGCCGAGCGGTGCAGCTGCATCTCGAAGAAGAACGGCATCGCGATGATGAAGAAGTTCGACGCCACGAAGGCGAGGAAGCCGACCGAGAACGCGGTGCGGAAGCCGCCCAGCCGCAGCAGGTCGACCGGCAGCAGCGGCGAGGCGATGTCGAGCTGGCGCCGCACCAGCCACACCAGGCAGACGCCGCCGCCGACGACCAGCGGCAGCGAGGTCGCCGCACCGCCGTGATGCGCCAGCCGGTCCAGCCCCACCACCAGCGGCGCCAGCGAGAGCACGGTGAGTGCCGCGCTGACCCGGTCGAAGCGGCGCGGCGGCGACGGACGCGGCGCCACCGGCAGGCTGGTGATCGCGAACAGCATCGCCGCCAGGCCGAGCGGCAGGTTGATCAGGAAGATCCAGCGCCAGCTCGCCACCGACAGCACCGCCGCCGCGATGGTCGGGCCCACCGCGACGCCGAGTGCGACCACCAGGCCGTTGAGCGACATGCCGCGGCCGAGCAGGCGGGCGGGGTAGATGAAGCGCACCAGGGCAGCGTTGACGCTCATGATGCCGGCGCCGCCGAGCCCCTGCAGCGCGCGCGACAGCGCGAGCTCCGGCAGCGTTCGCGAGGCGGCGCAGCAGGCCGACGACAGGATGAACACCACCAGCCCGACCCGGCACATCCGGTCCTGGCCCTTGATCTCGCCGAGCGAGGCCAGCGGCAGCAGGCCGATCAGGCTGGCCAGCTGGTAGGCGTTGACCACCCAGATCGAGTCCGCCGGCCGCGCGTGGATGTCGTGCCCGATCGTCGGCAGCGCCACGTTGGCCACCGAGTAGTCCAGGGTGGAGAGCAGCACCGCCAGCGCCAGCGCCGCCATCGCCCGGCGCCGGGCGTTGCCGTGCAGGCCGTCGCGCAGCGTCGGCGGCTCGGGGAGCAGGAGGGACATCGCCTTGCAGCTACAGGTCCGGCGTCGTGAAATCCACCCGTGCGCCACGCGAGCGGGCATCGGGCCTGGAACCCGGCCGGCGGCGGGCGTAGAGGCTGCAGCCGAACGCGGAGAGGCCGGCATGGCTCAGAGTATCGCCCAAGGACGTGCGCAGGGACGTGTCTTGCAGGGACGCGCGCAGCTCCCGGGCGGCCAGGATCAGGCGGGCGTCGCTGGTCTGGTGCTGGGCACCATCAGCGTGTGCCACCTGCTCAACGACACCATCCAGTCGCTGCTGCCGGCGATCTACCCGCTGCTCAAGGGCGGCTTCCACCTCTCCTTCGCCCAGATCGGGCTGCTGACCCTGACCTATCAGGTGACCGCGTCGCTGCTGCAGCCGATGGTCGGGCAGTTCACCGACCGCAAGCCGCTGCCCTGGTCGCTTTCGACGGGCATGGGGCTGTCGATGAGCGGGCTGCTGGTGCTGGCGCTGGCGCACGCCTACGGCGGGCTGCTCGCCGGTGCGGCACTGCTCGGAGTGGGCTCGTCGATCTTCCACCCGGAATCCTCGCGCATCGCCAGGCTGGCCTCGGGCGGCCGGCACGGCTTCGCGCAGTCGGTGTTCCAGGTCGGCGGCAATTTCGGCTCCGCCCTCGGGCCGCTGCTCGCCGCCTTCGTGGTGCTGCCGGAGGGCCGCGGCAGCCTCGCCTGGTTCTGCCTGGTGGCGCTGTTCGGGATGGTGCTGCTGGTCGGGATCGGGCGCTGGTACTCGTTTCGCACACGCGCCGCAGCGCGCGGGCGCACACCGGAGCGCCGGCACGATCTCTCGCGCCGGCAGGTCGCGGTGGCGGTGGGACTTCTGGTGGCGCTGGTGTTCTCGAAATATTTCTACCTCGCCAGCATCGGCAGCTACTACATCTTCTACCTGATGCAGCGCTTCGGCCAGTCCGCGCAGGCGGCGCAGACCGACCTGTTCCTGTTCCTCGCCGCGGTGGCCGCCGGCACGCTGGCAGGTGGCCCGATCGGCGACCGCTTCGGACGCAAGCACGTGATCTGGGGCTCGATCCTCGGCGTGCTGCCGTTCACGCTGCTGCTGCCGCATGTCGGGCTCGGCTGGACCATCGCGCTGAGCATGGTGATCGGGGTGGTGCTGGCGTCCGCCTTCTCGGCGATCCTGGTCTACGCCACCGAGCTGCTGCCCGGGCGGGTCGGCATGGTCTCGGGCCTGTTCTTCGGCCTGGCCTTCGGCATGGGCGGGCTCGGTGCGGCGGTGCTCGGGGTGATGGCTGACCATGCCGGCATCGTCGCGGTCTACCGGCTCTGCGCCTGGCTGCCCGCGATCGGCATCCTGGCGCTGCTGCTGCCCGATCCCCAACCGACCGAGCCCGCCTGAAGGCAACCCGCCTGAACGCATCCCGCCCGGGCGCACGCGAACGGGCAGCCGTCGCGCCGCTGCCAGATCTGCTGTTCTCCGACCCGCGCTTCGTCGTGCTCGACAAGCCGGCCGGGCTGAAGGTGCATGCGGGGCCGGGCGGCGGCGCCTCGGTGGAGGACTGGTTCGGCCAGCTCTCGCGCCGGCGCGACGGGCCCTGGCTCGCGCATCGCCTGGATGCCGACACCGCGGGCTGCCTGGTGGTGGCGCTGCGGCGCGCGGCGCTGCACGAGGCGCAGGCCTGCTTCGCCGAAGGCCGCGCCCTTCGCTTCGGTGTGGGCGATGTTGGTGCTGGTCGAGGCCCTCGATCGCGGCCTTTCCGTGCCCGAGGAAATCTTGAAGTCGGGTCAGGGGTACTTACAGGGCCTGGCCACGCGGG
>CAXTOC010000222.1:0-4767 GCA_964245725.1 uncultured Acetobacteraceae bacterium
GTCCTGCACGGTCTCGCCGGTGCCGCCGCACTGATCGCGATCGCGGTGCTGTTCTCCGTCGACCGCAGGCGGATCGACCTGCGCACCGCGGCCTCGGCGCTGCTGCTGCAGTTCGCGCTCGCCGCCCTGGTCCTGTTCGTGCCGCTCGGCCGGCAGGCGCTGCACGGCGTGTCGGTGGTGGTCGACGACGTGCTGGGCTACGGCGACGACGGCATACGCTTCCTGTTCGGCGGCCTGGTCGGCGCCCGCATGGCCACGCTGTTCCCCGGCGGCGGCTTCGTGTTCGCGCTGCGCGTGCTGCCGCAGATCGTCTACATCTCCGCCCTGATCGCGGTGCTCTACCATCTTCGCGTCATGCCGCTGCTGACCCGCCTGCTCGGCGGCGGCGTGCGCGCGCTGCTGGGCACCTCGGTGATCGAATCGTTCTCGGCGGTGACCACGATCTTCCTCGGCCAGAGCGAGACGCCGCTCGCGATCCGCCCGTTCGTGCCGCTGCTCACGCGCGCCGAGCTGTTCGCGGTGATGTCGAGCGGCACCGCCTCGGTCGCCGGCTCGGTGCTGGCCGGCTACGCCGCACTCGGGGTGTCGCTGGACTACCTGATCGCCGCCTCCTTCATGGCGATCCCCGGCGGCCTGCTGTTCGCCAAGCTGCTGCTGCCGAGCAGCGAGCCGTCGCGGGTGACCACGCTGAGGCTCGATCTCGAGGCGCAGCGGCCGGCCAACCTGTTCGAGGCGGTGGCGATCGGCACCGGCCGCGGCGTCGGCGTGGCGGTCGCGGTCGGGTCGATGCTGATCGCCTTCATCGGCCTGATCGCCTGCCTGAACGGCCTGGTCGGCTGGCTCGGCGGCCTGTGCGGCGTCCGCGGCCTGTCGCTGCAGCAGATGCTGGGCTGGGCATTCGCGCCGCTCGCCTGGCTGATCGGTGTGCCCTGGCAGGCGAGCGGGGTGATTGGCGGCATCATCGGCCAGAAGATCGTGTTCAACGAGTTCGTGGCCTACGCGGCGCTGTCGCCGATGCTGCGCGGGCACACGCTCGATGCGCACAGCCTGGCGATTGCCTCGTTCGCGCTGTGCGGCTTCGCCAACCTGTCCTCGGTGGGCATCCTGCTCGCGAGCTTCGGTGCGGTCGCGCCCGAACGCCGCGGCGAGGTGTCCCGCCTCGGCCTGCGCGCGGTGCTCGCCGGCACCCTGTCGAACCTGATGAGCGCCACCATCGCCGGCATCTTCATCGCCTAGAGCATGATCCGATCGCCTAGGCTCACGGATCAAGCTCTAGCCTGCTGTCTGGACGAGCATCATCCGATCAAACGGTTCCGTTCGATCGGATGATGCTCTAGCCGGACGAAGCCTCAGGAATCCATCACGTCGGGAATCGGGGCCTGGGGCCTTCGGCCCCGGTGGGTCGAGGGCGAGGCCCTTGCCTGTCCTTCTTCCGTCTCCTGCCAGAGGCCGCCTCATGACCCTGACCGTGCACCACCTGAACAACAGCCGCTCGCAGCGCGTGCTGTTCCTGCTCGAGGAGCTCGGCGTGCCCTACGAGATCCGGCACTACCAGCGCGATCCGGCGACCATGCTGGCTCCGCCCTCGCTCAGGGCGGTGCACCCGCTCGGCAAGTCGCCGGTGCTGACCGACGGCGCGCTGACGCTGGCCGAGACCGGCGCGATCATCGAATACCTCGCCGCCGCCTACGACGACGGCACGCTGATGCCGCCCGCGGGCAGCGCGGCGCGTCGGCAGGTCACCTACTACCTGCACTACGCAGAGGGCTCGCTGATGCCGCTGATGCTGCTGTCGCTGGTGTTCGGCCGGCTGCCGCAGCAGGCGCCCCGGCTGCTTCGCCCGGTGCTGCGCCGCGTCGCCGCCGGCATGCGGGCGCGCTTTCTCGGGCCGCAACTGGCGCTGCACCTCGACACCCTGGAACGCGCCCTGCGCGATCGGCCCTGGCTCGCAGGCGAGCACCTCACCGTCGCCGACATACAGATGAGCTTTCCGGTCGAGATCGCCGGGCTGCGGCTCAGGCTTCTGGGCAGCGCGCGGCCGAAGCTGCAGGGCTGGCTGGACCGGCTGCGTGCGCGGCCCGCCTACGCGCGCGCGCTCGAACGCGGCGGCCCGTACGATCTCGCATCCTGAGCGGTGGGGCGGGCCGCGGGATCAGGCCCTGCGCGCGGCGACAGCCCCGAACAGCAGCGCGCCCATGCCCATCAACGTCGCCGCGGTGGCCACCGGGTGCAGCTGGGCCTCGAGTGCCAGGCTGGTCTTGCGCGTGAACGGTGCGAGGCTGCTGTTCTCCTCGCCATCCTCGCGCGGCTCGTAGAGGTTGTCGCGACGCGCCGGCACGCCCGGATCGTCGGAGATCTGCGACACACGCCCGAAGGTGGCGAAGGCGAGGTCCATCAGCTGCGGCGCCAGGCGGTTGCCGACCACCATCGACAGGCCGCCGGCGCCGCCGACGACGAGGTCGCGCACCGGGTTGGCGCAGCCATGCAGGATGGCGCGGGCGACCAGGCGCGGGTCGTAGGCCGGCGGCGGATTGCGGGTTCCCACCGAGCCGATCCGGTTGCGCGCGTGCTCCATGAACATCGTGTTGATCGCGGCGGGCTTGATCAGGGTCAGCGAGATCGGCTGGCGTTTCGCCTGGGTCTCGCGTCGGAACGCCTCGGTGAAGCCCTTGACCGCGAACTTCGCCGCGCAGTACGGGCCCTGGTAGGGGATCGCGATCTCGCCCAGCACGCTGCCGACATTGACGATGGCGCCGCCGGCGGTGTCGAGCGCCTCGGCGGCGACCAGGGTGCCGTAGACGGTGCCCCAGTACACCACGTCGAACAGGCGACGCTGGTCCTCGATCGGCACCTCGTCCAGCGCGCCGTAGATGAAGGCGCCGGCGTCGTTCACCCAGGAGTCGATGCCGCCGAACACCTCCCGCGCGCGGGCGGCGGCGGCCTCGAGCTGCGCGCGATCCGACACGTCCGCCACCGCGTACTCGGCCTGGCCGCCATCGGCGCGTATCTCGTCGCGCAGCTTCAGCAGCGCCTCCTCGTTGCGGGCGACGAGGAGCAGGTTGGCACCCTGCTTCGCCGCCATGCGCGCGGTCGCCAGCCCGATGCCGGACGTCGCCCCCGTCAGCACGATCGTCTGCAGGGAAAGCGGTTTCAGCGTCACGCGAGTCATCGATGCACTCCAGGCTCCGGTCCCTGGAACATCGGCGGGGCGGCGGGAGTTGCGGCCTGGTCCGGGCTTGGTCAGAGATAGCCGTTGAGCAGGTTCTCGAGATATTCCTGCCGCCCCGAGCGAGGCCGCGGATCGGGATCGCGCGCGGCGACGTCGGCCGCGATCTGCTCGAGCGTCATCGCGCCGCGCAACGCGGCGCCACGTTCGCTGTCCCACCCGGCATAGCGCTGCGACAGGTTGGCAGCGAGGCTGCCATCCTCGATCATCCGCGCCGCAACCAGCAGGGCGCGCGCGCACAGGTCGATGCCGCCGACATGCGCGTGCACCAGGTCCTCCGGGTCGATCGACTGGCGCCGGATCTTGGCGTCGAAGTTCAGCCCGCCGCTACCCAGGCCGCCGCCCCGCAGCACATAGTACAGCGCCAGCGCGGTGTCCTGCACCGAGTTCGGGAACTGGTCGGTGTCCCAGCCGAGCAGCGCATCGCCGCGGTTGACGTCGAGCGAGCCCAGGATGCCGAGCGCGGTCGCGGTGGCGATCTCGTGCTCGAAGCTGTGTCCGGCGAGCTGGGCGTGGTTGGCCTCGAGGTTGAGCTTCACCTCGTGCTCGAGCCCGTAGCGCTTGAGGAAGCCGTACACGGTGGCGGCGTCGAAATCGTACTGGTGCTTGGTCGGCTCCTTCGGCTTCGGCTCGATCAGGATGGTGCCGGCGAAGCCGATGCGGTGCTTGTACTCGACCACCAGCGACAGGAAGCGTCCCATCTGGTCGAGCTCGCGGCCGATGTCGGTGTTGAGCAGCGTGTCGTAGCCCTCGCGTCCGCCCCACAGCACGTAGTTGGCGCCCTCGAGCCGGTGGGTGACGTCCAGGCAGTGCTTCACCGTGGCGGCGGCGTAGGCGAACACCTCCGGATCCGGGTTGGTGGCGGCACCGGCCATGTAGCGCGGGTGCGAGAACAGGTTGGCGGTGCCCCAGAGCAGGCGCACGCCGGTCTGCTGCTGCCTGGCCGCCAGGGTCTCGGCGATCCGGTCGAGGTTGGCCGCGGACTCCGCGAAGCTCGAGCCCTCCGAGACCACGTCGCGGTCGTGGAAGCAGTAGTAGGGCACGTCGAGGACGCGGAACAGGTCGAAGGCGGCGTCGGCCTTCTGCTGCGCCGCCTCCAGCCCGTCGCGGCCCATCCAGGGACGCAGGATGGTCGGCGCGCCGAACGGGTCCGAGCCGTTCATGACGAAGCTGTGCCAATACGCCACCGCGAGGCGCAGCTGCTCCCGCATGGTCTTGCCCAGCACCATGCGGTCCTCGTCGTACCAGCGGTACGAGAGCGGAGCGCGACTCGCCGCGCCTGCGTAGCCGTCGCCCTGAAAGCTGACGGTCGGCATGTCGCTGAAGATCGAGCTCATGATGTCACCAGTTGCTTGAGGCCCAGGGCCAGGGTGCGGTAGCGGGCGAAGGCGCGGTCGTAGGCGTCGGCGAGCGCCGGATCGGGCTCGATCGTCTCGGCGATCGCGGGCGGGGTGCAGAGCTGCACCGGATCCGCACCCGTCGCGGCGCACAGCGCGAGCCGCGCCGCGCCGAACGCGCCGCCGTTCTCCGCCCCCGCCGGC
>CAXTOC010000223.1:0-4697 GCA_964245725.1 uncultured Acetobacteraceae bacterium
CGACCAGCTGGCCGACGCGGTGCCGGCGCTGCGGCAGCTGCGCGCCGGCCGTCGCCTGCGCCGGCGCATGCGCGCGGCACTCGGCTACGAGCCCAACCTGCGCCGCCCGCGCAGCTTCAACGAGAAGATCGGCTGGCGCATCCTGCACGACCGCAACCCGCTGATCCCGCTCACCATCGACAAGATCGGGGTGCGCGACTGGGTCGCCGGACGGATCGGCGCCGACATCCTGATCCCGCTGCTCGGCACCTGGGAGCGTGCCGAGGAGATCGACTGGGAGGCGCTGCCGCAGCGCTTCGTGCTCAAGGCGAGCCACGGCTGGTCGATGAACCTGCTGGTGCACGACAAGCGGACGACCGACCGCGACGCGGCGCTGGCGACCGCGTCCGCGTGGCTCGGCTGCAGCCACTACGCCAGCACCGACGAGTGGGGCTATCGCGACGTGCGGCCGCGACTGCTCGCCGAGGAGATGCTGCTCGACGCCTCCGGCGGCATCCCGAACGATCTCAAGTTCCACGTCTTCGACGGCCGGGTGCGGCTGATCGGGGTGCATGACGACCGCTTCGGGCGGCACCAAGTCACCTTCTTCGACGAGCAGCTGCGACGCCTGCCGGTGACCCAGGGCCGTCCCGCCGGCCCGATGTGGCAGCCGCCGCCCGGCATGGGGCAGCTGATCCCGATCGCCGAGCGGCTGGGCGCCCCGTTCGACTACGTCCGGGTCGATCTGTACCTGGTCGAGGGCCGGCCGCGCTTCGGCGAGCTCACGCACTACGACAGCGGCGGCTGCAGCGCCTACCATCCCGCCAAGTACGACCGGCTGATCGGCGACCTGTGGCGGCTGCGCACGACCGGACACCGCCGGTAGCCTCGCGCGTGCCCGGGTTCGGGCCGCCTTACGCGCGCCGGCTGAGCAGGAACGGCACCCGACGGTCGGGCTGGGTGGTGATCAGGCCACGCGGGCGGACCGCCGGCGCGCCGATCAGCTCCAGGCGGAAGTCGCGCAGCAGGCGGGCCAGCACCAGCACGCCCTCGGTGAGCGCGAACTGCGCGCCGACGCAGATGCGCGGCCCGGCGCCGAACGGCATGTAGACCATGCGGTCGGGCGGCGCGGCGCCGGGCAGGAAGCGCTGCGGATCGAAGCGCTCCGGATCGGGCCAGTGGGCGCGGTGGCGGTGCAGCACCCAGGGCGAGATGCTGATCACGGTGCCGGCGCGCACCGGGTGGCCGGCGATCTCGTCGGCCGCCTGCGCCTCGCGCACGATCAGGTAGGCCGGCGGGTACAGACGCAGGGTCTCGTCGAAGAAGGCGCGGGTGAAGCTCAGCCGCTGCATCGCGTCCGACGCCGAGAGATCCGCCGCAGCCGCCTCCTCGGCGATCCGGCGCTGCAGCTCGGGGCGGCGGGCGGCGATGTAGCAGGCCCAGAACAGCGACACCGCCGTGGTCTCGTGCCCGGCCAGGATCAGGGTGGAGACCTCGTCGCGCAGCTGCTCGTGGTCGAAGCCCTGGCCGGTCTCGGGGTCGCGCGCGCCGCGCAGCAGGTCGAGCAGGTCGCGCGGCTGGTCGTCCGGGCGCGGCACCGCGTCGCGGGCGGCGATGATGCGGTCGATCAGCGCCAGCCAGTCGAGGCGGAACCCCGCCCGGCCGCGGTCCAGCGGCGACGCCACGTGGCCCGGCAGCATCAGGTCGAGCACCCCGACCTTGGCGTGGTTCAGCGCGTAGCGCATCATCAGCCCGCGCATGTCGGCGCCGAACCGGCCCATCTCCAGCGAGAACATCGACTGCCCGGCGACGTCCAGGGTCAGGCGCTGCAGCACCGAGATCAGGTCGACCGGCCGTCCCACCCGCCCGTCGAGCTCGACGCAGGCGGCGTCGGCGACGCGCAGCATGTGCCGTATCAGGATCGGCATCACCCGCGGCGCCAGGCTGGGCGCGATCACCCGGCGCTGGTGGCGCCAGGCCTCGCCCTCGGCGAGGAACAGCCCCTGCCCCAGGATCGGCCGCAGCACCCGGCGCGTCGGCTCGTTGCGCCGGTAGTTCTCGTGGTTGCCGAGCAGGACGTGGCGGATCGCCGCCGGATCGTTGAGCAGCAGCTGGCTGCGACCGAGGAAGCTGCCGGGCAGGATGCCGTGCTCGTAGGCCTCCGGTCCCCACAGCTCGAGCGGGTTGCGGCGCAGCACCAGGAACGCCTCCAGCTGCGAGCGCCTCCCGGTCTTGAGCGGCGGGGTCGGCAGGGAGAGATCGTTGGCAGCGAGCATGCCCGGCAGATGGGGTCAGCGCGACGTCGACGCAACCGCGGCCGGCAGCACGGATCCGACCTGCACCTGCGCCTGGGCCTGGGCCAGGGCGCGCACCGCCGGGTCGAATACGCGGGTGAAGGAGGAGGGGTGGATGCCCATCCACAGCGTGATCAGCGCCAGCGGCGCCAGCGTCGCCATCTCGGCCGCACTGAGGTCGCGCAGCGCGCCGATCAGGCCCGACGCGGCGCCGAACATCACCCGGCGATACAGCACCAGCATGTACACCGCCCCCAGGATCATGCTCATGCCCGACAGCAGCGCCACCCAGAAGCCGACCTGGATCGCGCCGATCATCACCAGCAGCTCGCCGACGAAGGCGCCGGTGCCGGGCAGGCCGATATTGGCCATCGCGAACAGCATCATCAGCGCCGCCAGCATCGGCATGCGGTGCGCGACCCCGCCGAAGCCGGCGATCTCGCGCGAGCCGGTGCGCGCCGACAGCATGCCCACGATCAGGAACAGGGCGGCGATGATGATGCCGTGGCTGAGCATCTGGAACACCGCACCCCCCACGCCTGCGCCGTTCAGGGTGAACAGCCCGACCAGGATCAGCCCCATGTGGGAGAACGAGGAGTACGCGACCAAGCGCTTCATGTCGGTCTGCGCCAGGGCGACGATGGCGGCGTAGATCACGGCGACGATGCCGAGCGCGATCATCCAGGGTGCGGCGCGGTGTGCGGCGTCCGGCAGCATGGTGATGGCGAAGCGCAGGAAGCCGTAGGCACCGGCCTTCGACAGCACGCCCGAGATCAGCACCGCCGCCGGCGCCGGCGCCTCGGTGTAGGCATCGGGCATCCAGCCATGCAGCGGGAACAGCGGCAGCTTCACCCCGAAGGCGAGCGCGAAGGCGAGGAACATCCACATCTGGGTCGCCGGCCGGAACGCGGTGCGCATCAGCACCGGGATGTCGGTGGTGCCGGCGACGCGCCACATCCACAGCAGCGCCACCAGCATGAACAGCGAGCCGCCGAAGGTGAACAGGAAGAACTTCAGCGACGCCGCCACCCGCTTCTCACCGCCCCAGATGCCGATCAACAGGCTCGACGGGATCAGCGTCGCCTCGAAGAACACGTAGAACACGATGAAGTCGAGTGCCGAGAACAGCCCAACCAGGGTGGTCTCCAGCAGCAGCACCGTCAGCATGTAGTCGCGCGCCCGGCCGCCGGCGATGCGCCACGAGGCGAGCACCGAGATCGGTGTCAGCGTGGTGGCGAGCAGCACGAACAGCAGGCTGATGCCGTCCAGCCCGACATGGTACGAGACCCCGAAGCGCGGCATCCACTGCGCCCGCTCCTCGAACTGGAAGCCCGCGCGGCCGGGCTCGAAGCCGACCCAGAGTGCCAGCGAGAGCACCCACGCCAGCAGGCTGGTCCATAGCGCGATCCGCCGCGCCGTCGCCGCCGCGGCCTCGCCATGGGTGCGCACCAGCAGCAGCAGCAGCGCCCCCAGCAGGGGCAGGAAGGTGACCAGGGAGAGCAGCGGGAGGTGCAATTCGGCCTCGATCCAGGAGCGGCGGCGGTCAACGCGGCGGACCCAGTGTCCTGCCTCCGAGATCCGCCGGCGGATCTTGGAGGTGAGCAGGCCACTATCTTGCTGAGAAGGCTAGGATCCACTGAGAACCAGAAGTCCGACGGACTTCTGGCTCGGGACACTAGCCGTGTTGCGACGCATCGGCCAGCCGCGGCCTTAGCCGCGGCCGAACAGGCGCTCGATCTCGTGCCGGCTGAGCTTGAGGTAGGTGGGCCTTCCGTGCGAGCAGGTGGCGGCGCGCGGCGTCGCCTCCATGCGTCGCAGCAGCGCGTCCATCTCCGCGCGCTGCAGCCTCCGGCCGGCGCGTATGCTGCCATGGCAGGCCATGCGGGCGATCACCGCCTCGAGCCGTGCGCTCAGCACCGTGGCCTGTTCCGGCATCCCCAGCTCGTCGTCGGCCAGCTCGTCGGCGAGGTCGCGCATCAGGGCCGCGGGATCGGCCGCGCCGAGCAGCGCCGGCAGGGCGCGCACCAGCACCGCACCGACGCCGAAGGCCTCGATCTCCAGTCCCAGCCGGGCGAGGCTGGCGGCGTGCGACAGCAGTAGCGCGCCCTGCGAAGCCGGCAGCGCCACCACCTCGGGGAGCAGCAGGCGCTGCGACGCCACGGCACCGCCGAGCGCCTGCTCGCGCAGCGCCTCGTGGGTCAGGCGCTCATGCGCCGCGTGCTGATCCACCAGCACCAGGCCACCGTCGTCGGCCACCGCGATCACGTAGGTGTCCAGCACCTGCGCCACCGCGGCACCCAGCGGGTGGCCGCCCGCGTCCGGCCTCGCCGGCGCGTCGTCGAGACGTCGCGCCTGCGGTGCCGCGGCCAGGGCCAGGGTAGCCGGGGCCGGCGTGCCGGCGGCGGGTGCTGCCGGGGGCGCCTC
>CAXTOC010000224.1:0-4674 GCA_964245725.1 uncultured Acetobacteraceae bacterium
GTGTGGATCTCGTCGCCGGTGCGGTCGAGGAAGCCGGTATTGATGAACATGATGCGGTGGCGGACCGCGTGGATGCAGGCGGCGAGGTTGGCCGAGGTGCGCCGCTCCTCGTCCATCACGCCGACCTTGATGGTATGGCGCGCGAGGCCGAGCAGGTCCTCGACGGCGTCGAACAGCCGGTCGGTGAAGGCGCACTCCTCGGGCCCGTGCATCTTCGGCTTGACGATGTAGATCGAGCCGGCGCGGCTGTTGCGGCGGCCCTCGGCGCGCAGGTCGTGCAGCCCGATCAGCGCGGCCACGATCGTGTCGAGCACGCCCTCCGGCGCCTCCTGCCCGTCGGGCAGGCGCACGGCAGGGGTGGTCATCAGGTGGCCGACGGTGCGGATGAACAGCAGGGCCCGGCCGGGCAGCGTCAGCGGAGCGCCGTCCGCGCCGGTATAGCTCCGATCATCCTCCAGTGCCCGCGTCAGCGTGCGCCCGCCCTTGTCGAAGCGCGCCTGGAGGTCGCCCTGCATCAGACCCAGCCAGTTGGCATAGGCGGCGACCTTGTCGTCGGCGTCCACCGCCGCGACTGAGTCCTCGAGATCGCAGATCGTGGTCACCGCCGACTCGAGGATCACGTCGGCGATGCCGGCGGGATCGTCGCGGCCGATCGGGTGGGCGCGGTCGACCGCGACCTCGATATGCAGGCCGTTGTGAAGAAACAGGAGAGCGGACGGGGCGGACGGGTCACCCCGATAGCCGATGAACGCGGCAGGATCGTGCAAGGCTACCGTGCCGGCCGTGGCATCGAGGATGGGCTTGCCGTCCTCGACCCGCAGCCCGGTGAGGTCGGCCCAACCGGCGCCGTCGAGCGGCAGGGCGCGGTCGAGGAATCCCTTGGCCCAGGCAATCACCTGGGCACCCCGCGCCGGGTCGTAGCCCGGCCCGGCCGCGGCGCCCGGCAGCGCATCGGTCCCGTAGAGCGCATCGTAGAGGCTGCCCCAGCGCGCATTGGCGGCGTTGAGCAGGAAACGGGCGTTCAGGATCGGCACGACGAGTTGCGGCCCAGCGACCTCCGCCACCTCCGCATCGATGTCGGGCGGCGAGACGGCGAACGGCGCAGGCTCGTTCACGAGGTAGCCGACCTCGCGCAGCAGCGCCTGGTAGGCGGCAGGATCGATCGGCTGGCCGGCGCGCGCCTCGTGCCACGCGTCGATCTCCGCCTGGATCGCGTCGCGCTTCGCCAGCAGCGCCCGGTTCTCGGGCGCGAACCGGGCGAAGATCGCCGCCGCCCCGTCCCAGAACCGCGCCGGATCGAGGCCGGTGCCGGGCAGCGCGCGCTCCTCCACGAAGCGCGCGAGCGGGGCGGCGACGGCCAAGCCGGCGCGGTCCAGATACTCCGTCAAGGCCGTCTCCTCAGCCGAGCCGGCCGAGACGGTGATAGAGATTGCCGTACTTGATCGAGTCCGGCCCGTCCTGCACCTCGGGCTGACGCATGTAGTGCAGCACGGCGGTGCGCAGCAGCTCGAAATCGGCGGTGGAGAAGACGGCGCGGGCGCGCGCCGGCTCCGGGCCGCTGGGGGTGGTCTGGGTGGTGGCGGTGTCTTCCATAGCTAGCTCCTCTGCTCCAGGCCGGGCCTTTACACCGTTCGTGCTGAGCCTGTCGAAGCACCGTCCTTCTTCAAGGAAGGACGGCCCTTCGACAAGCTCAGGGCGAACGGAATCGGCTCCGCTCAGGCGAACTGGTTCATGGTGTTGTGGGCGCCGCCGGCCTTCAGCGCCGCCTCGCCCGCGAAATACTCCTTGTGATCGTCGCCGATGTCGGAGCCGGACATGTTCTGGTGCTTCACGCACGGCAGGCCCTCGCGGATCTCGCGCCGCTGCACGCCCGCGACGTAGCCCAGCATGCCCATCTCGCCGAAATAGTCCCGGGCGAGGCTGTCGGTGGAGAGCGCGGCGGTGTGGTAGGTCGGCAGCGTGATCAGGTGGTGGAAGATGCCGGCGCGGGCGCTCGCGTCCTTCTGGAAGGTGCGGATGCGGTCGTCTGCCTCCTGGGCGAGCTCGGTCTGGTCGTAGATCACGCTCATCAGCGCGCCGCGCTCGTAGGCGGAAAGGTCGCGGCCTTCCGCATCCCACGCGTCGTACACCTGCTGGCGGAAGTTGAGCGTCCAGTTGAACGAGGGCGAGTTGTTGTAGACCAGCTTGGCGTCCGGCACCTCCTCGCGGATACGGTCCACCATCGACGCGATCTGCTCGATGTGCGGCTTCTCGGTCTCGATCCACAAAAGGTCGGCGCCGTGCTTCAGCGAGGTGATGCAGTCGAGCACGCAGCGGTCGGCGCCCGACCCGGCCCTGAACTGGTAGAGGTTGGAGGGCAGCCGCTTCGGCCGCATGAGCCTGCCGTCGCGGGCGAGGATCACGTCGCCCGATCGCGCGGTCTCCGCCGTCACCTCCTCGCAGTCGAGGAAGGCATTGTACTGGTCGCCGAGGTCGCCGGGCTCGCGGCTGTAGGCGATCTGCTTGGTGAGGCCGGCGCCGAGCGAATCGGTCCGCGCGACGATGATGCCGTCGTCCACCCCCAGCTCCAGGAAGGCGTAGCGGCAGGCGCGGATCTTGGCGAGGAAGTCCTCGTGCGGCACCGTCACCTTGCCGTCCTGGTGGCCGCACTGCTTCTCGTCGGAGACCTGGTTCTCGATCTGCAGCGCGCAGGCGCCCGCCTCGATCATCTTCCTGGCGAGCAGGTAGGTCGCCTCGGCGTTGCCGAAGCCCGCGTCGATGTCGGCGATGATCGGCACGACGTGGGTCTGGAAGCCGTCGATCTTCCCGGTGATCTCCTGCTCGCGCGCGGCGTCGCCCGCCTGGCGCGCGGTGTCGAGCTCGCGATAGAGGCCGCCCAGCTCGCGCGCGTCGGCCTGCTTGAGGAAGGTGTAGAGCTCCTCGATCAGCGCCGGCACGCTGGTCTTCTCGTGCATCGACTGGTCCGGCAGCGGGCCGAACTCGGAGCGGAGCGCCGCCACCATCCAGCCGGAGAGATAGAGGTAGCGGCCCTTGGTGGTGCCGAAGTGGCGCTTGACCGCGATCATCTTCTGCTGGCCGACGAAGCCGTGCCAGCAGCCGAGCGACTGGGTGTAGGCGGCCGGGTCGGCGTCATAAGCCGCCATGTCCTCCCGCATGATCTTCGCGGTGTAGCGGGCGATGTCGAGCCCGGTGTGGAACCGGTTCTGCAGCCGCATCCGCGCCACCGCCTCGGGATCGATGCCGTGCCCCGCGGCGTGCCGCTCGGCGATCAGGCCCTGCGTCGCGTCGACGGAAGAACGGTAGGTCATGGCGGCTCCTTCACGGGGATCGTGCATGCCGTGGCGATAACGCCGGCGCGGCAGGGCGGGCAGCCGCTGGTTCGTCCAGCTGTCATGCTTTACAAGCCGCTCTTGTAAGGTTGTAAGCTCCTTACGAGCGAGGTTTGATGGCGGGCGAGCGGCCGATCTACATGGGTCCCCGGATGCGGCAGCTGCGCCGCAATCTGGGGCTGACCCAGGCGCAGCTGGCGGCCGACCTCGCCATCTCGCCCTCCTACGTGGCGCTGCTGGAGCGCAACCAGCGGCCGTTCACCGCCGACCTGCTGCTGCGCCTCGCCCGCACCTACGAGGTGGACGTGGCGCAGCTCGCCGGCGATGGCGGCGAGGAGGATACCAGGCGATTGAACACGGTGTTCCGCGACCCGCTGTTCGCGGGCATCGACCTGCCCCAGCTCCAGACCGCCGACCTCGCCATCAACTATCCCGGCGTGACCGAGGCGCTGCTCCGGCTGCATACACTCTACCGGGAGGAACAGTCGGCGCTGGCCGACCGCCGCGCGACCGACTCGTCGGGCGCACCCGAAGACGACCCGACCGCGGAGGCGCGGCGCTTCCTGGCCGCGCGGCGCAACAGCTTCCCCGCGCTCGACGATGCGGCGGAGGCGCTTGCCGGCGCGGTCGACGGGCCGGGAGCGGTCGTCGCCCACCTCCGCGAGCGTCACGGCCTCGCCGTGCGGCGGGTGCCGGCGGAGGCGATGGCCGGCTCGGTCCGCCGGCTCGACCGTCATCGCCGCCAGGTGCTGCTGAGCGAGGCGCTCGACGCGCCCGGCCAGGCGTTCCAGCTCGCGACCCAGCTCGCCTACCTCGAATGGCACGACCTTCTGGAGGATCTGCTGGCGGGGGGCGGCTTCGCGACCGACAATGGCCGCCGGCTCGGCCGCCGCGCGCTCGGCAACTATGCCGCGGCCGCGCTGATGATGCCCTATGCCGCCTTCGCCCGTGCGGCGGAGGCGACCGGCTACGACGTCGAGGCGCTCGCCCGCCGCTTCGGCGCCAGCTTCGAGCAGGCGGCGCACCGGCTGACCACCCTCCAGAAGCCGGGGCAGGAGCGGGTGCCGTTCTTCTTCCTGCGGGTGGATGCGGCCGGCAACGTCTCCAAGCGGCTGGACGGCGCCGGCTTCCCGTTCGCGCGGCACGGCGGAGGCTGTCCACTGTGGTCGATCCACCACGTCTTCCGCACCCCCGGCGAGGTCGTGACGCAGTGGCTGGAGCTGCCGGACGGGCAACGCTTCTTCTCGATCGCGCGCACGGCGGTCGCAGGCGGCGGCGGGCACGGGAGCAGCCGGATCGTGCGCGCGGTGGCGCTCGCCTGCGGGGCGGAGCATGCGCGCCACCT